>JAQUFX010000004.1:0-16356 GCA_028684435.1 Bacilli bacterium | reverse complement strand
TATAATAAATTTGAACCTTTAGTTGATAAAGCATTTGCCGAAATGGAAAAAAAAGCACCATTACTTACGGGAGAAAAATGCCCAGAGTGTAAAAGTGATTTAGTTATTAGAAAGGGTAGATACGGAGTATTTACGGCTTGTAGTAATTATCCTACCTGCAAATATATTAAAAAAGAAGAAAAAGAAAAAATAATTGTATGTAAATGCCCAGAATGTGATTATGATATTATCCAAAAACCAACAAGAAAAGGAAAATTATTTTATGGATGTAGTAATTATCCAAGTTGTAAATTTGCCTTATGGGATAAACCAACTGGAGATAAATGCCCAAAATGTTCTAATTTAATGGTTGAAAAAGGAAAAATAATAAAATGTAGTTCATGTGATTATAAAAAGTAATAGTATAAAAACTATTATTTTTTTGATATACTAAATTATAAAGTCAATAATAATAAACTTTATTTATCTATATTTTAAATTATAGAATTATTTTAATATATAGTAATCAATAAAATCGAAAATGAAAAGAGATGTAAAAATTGGAAGAGTTATTAAATGAAGTTTTAAAAGAAGCAAGTAATGGTAATATAATTATTGATGGAGATCCATTTCCAATTGGGTTTAATTCAATGATACATGAAGAAAATAAAGTAATATCTTACAAGAAAGATGATAATTTCCCAGTTTTAATTATAAAAAATAAAAGATTATTCATTATTAAATTAACAGAGTATCTTAGTATAGCTATGGAAATTGTTGAAAAATTTCCGACTTTTTGTAAAGATAGAGAAAGAAATAAACTTAAAACTTTAATAACTTATCTTTTTGTTAATGCAACTTCAGAAGATTTTGTAAATCCTTTAGAGCTATTAGATAGAAACATTTCATTTTTAAAAGATGATACTTTTGATTATCTAAATCAAGGAATTAATATTCCTTTACAAAACAGTTTTGATGAAAGCTTTATTAATATTAAAAATTCTGATCAAAGCGCATTTATGGAAACTAATAAGAAAATTACTATTTTTTTGTTTAAACAAATTAATGATGAATATTTTAAATATATATTACCTGATATTTCTTATGGTATTAGAATTAATTCCAATAATGAAAAAATTTGTTATATTTATTCAATAATTAATCCCAAAACAAAAAAAGATGAAAAAACAAAGTATTATAAAAAAGTAGCTCGTGAATTGTATAAATTAAACTCGGGGGTATTTGATTCAGAAAGTGAAGAATATAAAAACTATAAAGTTGGTAAAGATAATTATGATTATTATCCAGAAAATATATCAGATGTATCACCATCTGCTATATTATCCCTATCTATTTTTATCAGTTTATTAGAAAAAGAAAATATAAAAAAAATAAGAGTAGTATCATATCTACCTATTAGATATTTATCAAGAGAGATAATAGCTCAAAGACAAATAAATCAAAAATATGCTCAGGTATTGCATGAAAGAAATAATGAATTACAAAGAAATATTACTGATAAGTTCTTAAGAACATTCAGAAGAGTTGCTTTTCATATTACTGGCATAGAAACAAATTCTTATCCCTATCAACCCAGTGAATTTATGGAAATATCACTAAACGAAATAAACCATAATATAAGTAATATAATTTTAAATGATGTATATAATTCGGTTTTAAATAAACTTCAAAATAATACTGTTAAAAATTACAATACTTTTTTATAAGAAGTTTTTTTACTATAAAATACAAACCTAAGTTTTGTTTATTTTTATTATTTAGCATGATATAATAAATTAGGTGGTATAAATGGGTAGTTTAATTTGCATTCAGCATAATAAAACATATGATGCTGGTCCCAAAATAATTAATTATTTAAATCCTGACTTTATATATATTCCTTATGAAAAAGGCTTTAAACTTAATATTAAAACTAAAGAAAAAGTATTAAAAGAAAGTATTCTTTTAACAAAAGATAATAAATATATATATAGTCCTATTTCTGGTGTAGTACTTGGTGCCACCAAAATGATTATTGATAAACAAAAAGTACCATGTATAGTAATAGAAAATGATTTTAAAGAAAAATTAAATAAAATTACTCCAGCTAAAAAAAGTGTTTATAATTATCAAAAAGATGAAGTGAATAAATTAATAAAAGAATATAATGCTTTTAACAAAAATTTAGATGGTAATACAATACTAATAAATGGTATTGATTTAGAAATCTATGAGGAAACATATAAAACTATTATAAGTAAATATAGTAGTGAAATACTTGAAACTATCGATGCCATATATGATATTTTTAAATACCATAAATGTATTTTTGTTATTAAGAATAATGATAGTGAAATAATTGAAAAATTAGTTTATCAAATAGGGACATATCCAAATATAGAATTAAAATTAATGCCTGATTTATACCCTCTAGGTCATAAAGATATCTTAATTGATGAACTAAATTTATTAAAAAATAATAATAAAATAACATATTTAACTATCGAAGATGTTTTAGCAATTTATAATGTATTAAGGAAAAAAAAACCTATAACAGAAAAAATAATTACCGTGTCAGGAAATGCTATAGAAAAAGCAAAAGTTATTAATGTTAAAATAGGAACATCATTAAAAGATATTTTAAATAATAATATTATTAAAATAATTAATGATAATTATAAAATAATTATAAATGGTTTATTAAGTGGCTATGAAGTTGAGTCTAAAGATATAGTCATAACCAAAAAGATAAAAAGTATTTTTATAAATTTATTAGATCAAGAAGAAGCAAAAGAATGTATAAATTGTGGTTTATGTCATCGAAAATGTCCAGTTGGATGTGATGTAAGAAATAATTTTAAATTAGAAAAATGTATAAACTGTGGAATATGCACTTATATATGCCCATCTAAAATAAATTTTAAAGATAAGAAGGTTAAATAATGAATAATATATATTTAAGAAGTGATTATTCGATTAAAAAAATATCTAAATATATTATATTATCCCTTATTCCTTTAATTTTAGCCGGCTTTTATAAAAATGGTATAAAATTATATGCAAATGATTTAGTAAATATTTATGGATTATTTAAGCCTTTATTAATTACTATTAGTGGTTTTTTAACCGGAATAATAGTTAACTTAATATATGAAAATTTAATTAAAAAAAATAAAGATAAATTAAGTAATAAGATATTTTCTTCATTTCATCCTATATATGGAATAATTGTTGGTTCAATTATAAGTATTAATACTAATATATTTTTATATATAATTGTTACTTTTATAATATTTATGATTAGTAAATTTATAAAAAATACTAAAATAAATCTTATGGCATTTACTTCTTTAATCATAATATTTATTATGAATATAATATCATCTTTTACATTTCTTAATATTTATGAAGCAACTAAAACTTTTAATTTAAGTTCTTTTGATTATTTAATTGGTAGAGGTAGTGGAGGAATTAATACCACATTTGGATTATTATTACTTATAAGTTTAGTAATTTTAGGTAGTAAAAATTATTATAAAAAAATGATTCCTTTATTTAGTGCTTTAACATTTATGATACTAATATGCGGATATGGAATATATAAAAATGAAATAGAATTAATATTTAATAATATTTTTTCAAATGGCATTTTATTTTGTTTTATTTATATTGCAACCGATCCAATATCGAGTTCATATACAATGTATGGGAATTTAATTTATAGTTTATTATTAGGAATACTTACTTTTATTTTCTTTTTAATTGAACCAACACTTGCCGTTTTAGGAGCAATATTAATAGTAAGTATTTTACATGATTTTATAGATAAATTATGTTTAAGATAAGCCAGAAATGGCTTTTTTGCATGAAAAAAGGCTTTAATATTTAAAATTTACATAAAAAATAAAGGAAAAGACCATTAACAAGGGAATATATAATAAACAGAGGGTGATTTATAAGGTGATACCAAATGAAGAAATAAATTTAATTAGAAACAAAGCTAATATTGTTGATATAATTTCTTCTTATATTAATTTAGAACCAAAAGGTAAAAATTATTTTGGAGTTTGTCCATTTCATAATGATCATAATCCATCTTTAAGTGTTTCACCAGAAAAACAAATATATACTTGTTTTGTGTGTGGGGCATCAGGAAATGTTTTTTCTTTTGTCAAAGATTATGAAAATCTTACTTTTCCAGAAGCCGTAAAATTAATAGGAATAAAAATAGGTCACAATGTTAATTCTAAAATATCTGAAAATAAAATAAATAGAGAATATTATGAAATAATGAATCTTGCTAATAAATATTATTTAAATAATTTAAAAAGTAAAGAAGGTTTTTCTGCTAAAGAATATTTAAATAAAAGAAAAATAACAGAAGAAACTATTAATGAGTTTAATATTGGTGTATCATTTAATGATAATAATTTATCAAAATTATTAATAAATAAAAAATATACCGAAAAACAAATTATTGAAATAGGTTTAGCAAATAAAAGTGAAAATCTTTACGATGTATTTAGAAACCGAATAATATTCCCTATTAATAATGAAAAAGGCGAAGTAATAGCATTTAGTGGCCGAATATATAATAATGAGGATACTAATAAATATGTAAATAGTAAAGAATCAATTATATTTAAAAAAAGTAATATTTTATTTAATTATGATAAAGCAAAAAGTGAAGCTAAAAAAAGTAAAGAAATATTTATTGTTGAAGGCTTTTTAGACGCTATTAGAATGCATATTATTGGAGTTAAAAATGTTGTTGCAACAATGGGAACAGCACTAACTAAAGAACATGCTTTATTATTAAAAAAATTAAATGTCAAAATAATATTATTAATGGATAATGACGAAGCAGGGGAGAAAAGTATTTTAGCAGCAGGTGAAGAATTATTAAAGTATGATATTAATGTAGCTGTAGTAAGAATTAGTGGAGAAAAAGACCCTGATGATTATATAATTAAAAATGGTGAAAATAAATTTAAAGAAGTTATTAAAAATCCTATATCTTTTTTTGATTTTAAATTATTATATTTTAAAAAAAATAAAGATTTAAATAAAAGTAAAGATTTAGCTAACTATATAAATACCATTATAAATGAATTAAATAATGTAAATGATGATATTTTAAAAGAAGTTATAATTAATAATTTAAATAAAGAATTTGGGATTGATAAAAATTTATTATATAGTAAATTAATAAAAAAAGAAGTGAAATTAAAAGAGCTTAAAATAATTAAAAAATCTTTAAAACTTAATAAAAACAAAAAAATAAGTGAAGCCATCATTTATATGATGATGAAAGATATTAAGTATATTCGCAAATTTGAAAAAGATTTAGGTTATATTCCTGCTAAAGAATATGGGCAGATAGCTAATGATATTTTAGCATTTTATAAAATAAATAAAACTTTTAATATTGCTGATTTTATTACATTTGAATCTAATAATGAATATTATGAAACAGTATTAAGAATAATTAATAATTATGAAGATAATGAACCAATATATGAAGAATTTGATAATTATATTTCATTTATTTATAAATGGATAAAAGAAGAACAAATTAATTCTTTATTAAAAGAACTAAAAATAGAACCTGATATAAATAGAAAACAGGAAATTAATGATTTAATAATTAAATTAAAAAGAGAGAGTGAAAATAATGACTAAGGAAATTAAAGAAATAAAAACATTAAAAGAAAGAAAAGAAGCTTTATTAGAGTCAGGACATGAAAAAGGATTTATTACATTTGAAGAATTAGCTAATTCTTTAAAAGGGTTAGATGTTGATGTTGATTCATTAGACGAACTTTATAGTTTCTTTATTGATAATGGTATTAATGTAATTACTGCTGATGATATAAAAACTCATAATAAAGGTAAAGAAAGAAAAGAAACAGAAGTTAAAATCCTAAATGAAGCAGATTTAACTAAAAATATTAATATTAATGATCCTGTAAGAATGTATTTAAAAGAAATCGGAAGAATATCATTATTAAGTCCTGAAGATGAAATGTCTCTATCAATTAGAGTTGAAGAAGGCGATGAAGATGCCAAAAACATTTTAGCTGAATCAAACTTACGATTAGTTGTTTCAATTGCTAAAAGATATGTTGGTAGAGGATTATTATTCTTAGATTTAATTCAAGAAGGTAATATCGGTTTAATGAAAGCGGTAGAAAAATTCGATTATGGTAAAGGATATAAATTTAGTACCTATGCTACTTGGTGGATAAGACAAGCTATTACTAGGGCACTGGCTGATCAAGCAAGAACAATTAGAGTACCTGTACATATGGTTGAAACAATTAATAAAATGGCTAGAATTCAAAGACAATTAACACTAGAATTAGATCGTGAGCCTACAGAAGAAGAAATTGGGTCTAAAATGGGTATCACAGTAGAAAAGGTAAGAGAAGTTATTAAAATTAGTCAAGACCCTGTAAGTTTAGAAACTCCAATTGGTGAAGAAGAAGATTCAAGCCTTGGTGATTTTGTACCTGATGATCGTGCTAGAACACCAGAAGAATTTGCAACTAATACTATATTAAAAGAAGAAATCCAAGGTGTATTATCTACTTTACAACCACGAGAACAACAAGTTCTAGAACTTCGTTTTGGACTTATTGATGGGACAAGCTATACCTTAGAAGAAGTTGGTAGAAGATTTAATGTTACTCGCGAAAGAATCAGACAAATAGAAGCTAAAGCATTAAGAAAACTAAGACACCCATCTCGAGCAAAAAAATTAAAAGACTTTATGGTAGATTAAGATGCTTAGTAATAGATTAAAATCAATTGCCGGTTTAGTCCAAAATAAAGATAAAGTTATGGATATAGGTTGCGATCATGCTTTATTAGGTATTTGCTTAGTAAAAAACAACATATTAAATAATATTGTTGTTAGTGATATAAATCAAAAAGCATTAGATAATGCAATTAAAAATATAAAAAAATATAAATTACAAGATAAAATAGATGCAAGACTAGGGAATGGAATCAGTGTTATTGATAAAAATATTAATACGATTATAATATCAGGGTTAGGTACAAATACGATAATAAAAATTCTAAGTCATCCTAATTTAAAACAAATAAAAAAACTAATTATTCAATCAAATAATGATCATTATTTATTACGGAAATATCTAGTATTAAAAGAATATTATATTACTCATGAATCAATTGTATATGATAAAGGACATTATTATATAAATATTGTTTTTGAAAAAGGAAAAAGAAAGTATACATTTAAAGAATTAATGTATGGACCATTTTTAATCTATGCTAATAAGGATTATTTTGAATTTTTATTAAAAAAGAAAAGAGCCTTATTAGAAAATATACCTAAATATAAAATAACTACCATAATAAAACATAAGAAAGAAGAAATCTTTTTAAAAAGATTAACTAAATAAGATGTATAAATATATAAAAAGATTATTAGACTTTATTATGGCATTAATTTTTTTAATCATATTATTTCCATTAATGGTTATTATTTTTTTAATTTTAAAAATTAATTTAAAAGGCAAAACAATATTTAAACAAGAAAGAATGGGTTTATATAAAAAACCATTTATAATATATAAATTTAAATCAATGAAAGATGATATAACTTTAAATCGAGACCAAAGAATAACTAAAGTATCTAAAGTAATAAGACAATCTGGCTTAGATGAATTACCACAGCTATTTAATATCATAAAAGGGGATATGTCTTTTATAGGACCTAGACCATTTATGACTAAAGATAAATTACCGAAAAATTCATATAATCCTAAAAGATATTTAGTTAAACCTGGAGTATTTGGATATGCTCAAAGTGAAGGAAGAAGATATTCTACTCATGATAATAAAATAAAAAATGATTTAAAATATGTTGATGAAATTTCATTTAAAATCGATATAAAATTATTTTTTAAATCAATTTTAATTGTTATAATTCAATTTTTTGACTTATTTACAAACAAAAACCTCAAAAATTGAGGCTTTTTTTAGTTATTTTACCATAAAGATATAAAACCTATAGCACTTATAGTCATAACTAATACTAGAATCCAAACAAATATTTTAGCACCTAAATTTTTATTTTTTTTCTTAGATTTATTTGCCATTTTTTTATCACCTATTTATAATTATACAAAATAATTCATAATATTGGAAGACTAAAATATAATTTAATGGTGATTAAATGAAATTAAAGTGGACAAGCAATAATAAATTCTTAATTAAATTTTTAGTATCACTATTTATTTTAGGCTTTTTAATTGGACTATATATATATATTATTCAACCAGATATAACTAAAAGTAGCATCATAAATGAGTTATCTAATCTAAGCAATATATTAACAAATACTAAGCAAAATAATTTTATCTATCATTTAATTATTATATCTTTATTTACGATATTTTCTTTATTTATTCTCGGAATTCCTTTAATGTTATTTTATTTATTTTATGAAGGAGTAAGTATTGGTTTTTTAATAGCTGGTTTTTTTCATTATAAAAAAATTAAAGGATTATTATATGGATTTATTTTTATTATTATAAATAAATTAGTTTTTTATTTAATTTTAATTTACATGTTAATTATTGCTTTAAAATTTAGTAAAAAGCTTTATAAAGTTATTAAAAATAAAGATTATAAGATATATGAATTAGTATTTTTACAATTAATAAAAAATGGATTTGTCTTTATTATTTTAATAATATTCGATTTATTAATATATTTATTTGGTAATAAAATACTAGCTTACTTTCTTTTTTTAATATAAATTGTTATAATTAATATGTGATATATATGAAAAAAGTTGTCATTGGAATGAGTGGGGGAGTAGATTCTTCAGTAGCTGCTTATTTATTATTAAAAGAAGGCTATGAAGTTATCGGTCTTTTCATGAGAAACTGGGATTCTTTAGTAAATAATGATACTGAAGGTAATCCTAATTTAAATATGGAAATTTGTCCCCAAGAACAAGATTATAATGATGCTCTTAAAGTATGTGAAAAATTAAATATTCCCTTACATAGAGTAGATTTTATTAAAGAATATTGGGATTATGTGTTTAAATACTTTTTAGATGAACTAAAAAAAGGAAGAACACCTAATCCGGATTTAATGTGTAATAAATATATAAAATTTGATTTATTTATTAAAGAAGCCAAAAAATTAGGAGCTGATTATGTAGCAACTGGACATTATGCTAAAATTTCTGGCAATAGATTATGCCGAGCTAAAGATTTAAATAAAGATCAAACCTATTTTTTAGCTGGAGTACCTCTTAATAATTTAAAAAATGTTTTATTTCCTTTAGGAAATATTACTAAACCTGAAGTAAGAAAAATAGCTGCAGAATTAAATTTATCAATTGCTGAGAAAAAAGATTCAACAGGTATTTGCTTTATTGGTGAAAGAAATTACCAAAAATTTATTTCTAATTATTTAAAACCAAATCCAGGTAAAACAATTGATATTGATACTGGCAATGAAGTTGGAACTCATACCGGATTAATGAATTATACTATAGGGCAAAGAAGAAATGTTGGTATAAGCGGAAATCGAGATAAACATTTCGTTGTAGGGAAAAATGTAAAAGACAATATATTATATATTGCATTTGGTGAAAATAATAAATATTTATTTAGTGATACTTGCTTAGTAAATCAAGTCAATATTATAAGTCCGACTAATCCTACTTTTTGTACAGCTAAATTTAGATATCGTGGATCAGATATAGAAGTAATCCTTGAATATTTGGAAAATAATGAAATATTAGTAAAATATCCTTCCAAAGTAAAAGCTGTTACTCCAGGCCAAGCATGTGTTTTTTATTTAGGAGAACAATGTATTGGTTCAGGTATAATTAAAGAAATATATAACGATAATAAAAAATTAGATTATTTATAAAAAATAAAACTATTTTTGTTTAATGCTAATAAAAATTAATAAAAAGCTTAAATTACTTGACAAGTAAATGTTAACTAAGATAAAATTAGTATGTAAACAGAGCAGAGGAGTATATAAAATATGGAACAATTAAATAATATATTACAAGAATTAGGAATATCAAAAGTAAGACTAGCAAAATATTTAGGAGTATCTAGGCAAATGGTTTATAACTATTTAGAATTACCAAACTTAAGTAAATGGCCTAAAGAAAAAAAGATTTCTTTATTTAAACTTCTTGATATAGAAGACGGAGACAATGAAACTTTAGAAAATATTAAAATAAATACCGAATATTTACTAGCTGTAACTGAAAGATTAAATAAAGGATTAAAAGATAACGTTCAAGGTGAGTTTTTAGATTTAAAAGGTTTAAAAAAAGAAGAACAACAATTAATAGGGGATATAACTTATTTAATTAAAGATAAACTAGTAGATACTCAAGAACATGAGGAAAATTACTATGCTTTGTTATATTTATACCATTTATTACAATCTCTTGATAATGTACCAGAAATCAGATATTTACTTGCCTATATGTCTAAAGCAACCGGATTTACAAAACCCCATGAATTTAAATTTAATGAAGATAAACAATTTATGTTTGAAGGAATAATCCACTCTGCCTTTTCTTTATACAGTAGTGGAGGAGCTAGTAAAAATAAAGTTGTAGAATCTCATAGAAGGTTTGTTCAAGAAATAGAAACTAGAACTGAAGAAAGATTATCTAGAACTCAACAACTTAATTCAGTGAAAATTCAAGCTTTAAGAGAACTTGGTTACAATGATATTAATCAAGATAATGCTACTGAAGTACTTGAAAAGATGGCTGAAATAGAAACAAGAAGAGCTTAATTAACACTTAATTTTAATAAATAAGTAACTTCCTATAATGTATATTATGTTAACTTATAGGTTGTTTTATTATTATTTTTCGTTATATTAACTAACTACATTATATATTAAATTGATTATTTATTATCTAAAATCGATGAAAAAAAATTTATCCTAAAAGTAAAATATAAGAAAGGAAAATAAGAAGTGAAAGCATTAAAAAATGGTTTTATGGGGTGTTTTGGTGTTTTACTTGCAATTATAACAATTGTAAGCATTATTTTATATATAATTGGGTTATAGCAGGAACATAAATTAAAAAAGGCCTTAAATGGTCTTTAAATGATTAATTTTTTCTTGTTATGTAATATTATACTAACTAATATATAATTATTATCTTTCAAAATATATTATCTATTTAAATAACAACAAAATTAATTTTAATATCTATTTTTAGCTTAATATTTTATTTTTA
Organism: Bacilli bacterium; assembly: GCA_028684435.1. GTDB lineage: Bacteria > Bacillota_I > Bacilli_A > RF39 > UBA660 > DUUS01. The sequence continues at coordinate 5,105 of JAQUFX010000004.1, read as the reverse complement.
ATTTAAATTTAAAAAAGCACTAGTATTAATTACTAGTTTTTTTCTCTTTTACTCTGTTAATTAAATATAAATGAATTTATAGTAAAAAATATACATGCTAAAAATATACCTAATAAAACACTTTTTCTGGAATATTTATTTGCTTCTTCAAATATATCATTTATAGCAATACTTATCATTAAAGCTGCAACAAATAAAAGTATAATACTAATTATAAAATTATTTAAAAATCTATATAAAAATATCCATGCTAGCAAAGCTCCAATAGGTTCAGATAACCCACTTAAAAAGACGTTTTTAACTGCTTTTCTTTTTGATTTTGTAGCATAATATATTGGTACTGCTATTGCTATACCCTCAGGGATATTATGTAACATGATTGATGTTGCAATAGATAAGCCAAAATTAATGTCAATCATTGATCCAAGAAAAGTTAAAATACCTTCTGGAAAGTTATGAATAATTAAAGCTATCATGCTTAAAATACCTACTTTATATAAATTATTATTAGTTTTAGTAATTTTATCTATTTTTTTATTTAAAGTACTTGATATAAAATTTCCAATAAATAACATACTTATTAATATAACTATAGCTAAAATAAAACTATATTTGTATTTTATATAGATAAAGCCTTCTGGTATCAATTCTGTTACTGATATAAGTAACATTATCGTTGCTGAAAAAGCTAAACAAGAACCAATAAAATTATACTTATTTATAGGTTTATAAAAAATTAATAACGCACCTAATACAGTAGATAAACCTGCTGCAAGACTAATTGTTAAAGCTATTAATATTTCCATATTAATTAATATGAAATAACATAAAAAAAAGACTATTTAAAGCCAAATATTACCATAAAAAAATTTATATTTAGTGAATTATTATTTTAATAAAAACCATAATATTAATAGGAGGTAATTAGTATGAACAGTAAAGCTAAAAATCAATCGAAATCTAAATCATCAGCAAGAAGTAATAATAATGCAAAATCAAATTCTAGAGCTAGAAGTAATAATACAAATAGCAATAATAGTAATTCTAACAATGCTAATAGTAGAAATAATTACAATTAATTTCTAGGGTGAATATTATTATACTCAGATTGTAGCTTTTCTTTCGAAATATGCGTATAAATTTGGGTAGTAGATAAATTTTCATGACCAAGTAGTTCTTGAATAATTCTTAAATCAGCTCCATTTTTTAAAAGATGAGTTGCAAAAGTATGACGTAAGGTATGAGGAGAAACATTTTTCTTGATACCTTTTTTTAGGCATTCTTTTTTAATCATCTTAAATATAAATTGACGACTTATTTTATTACCACTTTTATTTATAAAAATATAATTATTATTTTTTTTATTTATTGAAGCTCGATAATTATTTATATAATTATTAAGAGCATCTATAACATAATCACCTAAAGGAATAATTCTTTCTTTTCTCCCCTTCCCCATTACTCTAATAATACATAAATCAAAATCAATATTTGCAAATTCTAAATTAATTAATTCAGTTATCCTTATTCCAGTAGAATATAATAATTCTAAAATAGCTTTATCTCTAGCATTATAAGGAGTATTAATATTTATGTCTAATAATAAATTTATCTCTTCTAAATTAAGAACATCAGGAAGTTTAAGAGTATTTTTAGGTCTAATCAAATAACTTGCCGGATTATTAATAATTATTTCTTCTTTTAATAAATAATTATAAAAAGTTTTTAAAGAACTTATCTTATGAGCTATTGTTTTATTACTTATTTTATTATTTGTTCTTAAATATGTCTTTAAATCATCTGTCTTAGCAGTACTTATATCTTTTTTATAATATAAAGCAAATTTTAATATTTGTTTTTGATAAGATAAAATGGTATTTTCAGAATAATTTCTTTCAATCATTAAATATTTAATAAACTTATCAATTAATGACTTATTTTCCATGTATATCACCATATTTAAATTATACATAGTTATGGAAAAATTAGCAAATATATTATATAATTATGATTGGTGATAAGTAATGGAATTACTTGCAAATAAAATGCGTCCTAAAAAATTAAACGACATAATTGGGCAAGATCATTTAGTTGGAAAAAACAAAATAATAAGAAATTTAATTAAAAATAAAAAAATATTTTCGATGATTTTATATGGAGCACCAGGTACTGGTAAAACGTCTTTAGCTGATGCTATAATAAATGAACTTAATAAAAATCATCGCTTACTTAATGCTGTCATAAATAATAAAAGTGATTTTGATATTGTTATTGAAGAAGCTAAAATGCTAGGTGAAATAATATTAGTTATTGATGAAATTCATCGCATGAATAAGGATAAACAAGATATCTTACTTCCTTATATAGAAAGTGGTTTGATAATAATAATTGGTCTTACCACATCTAATCCTTATCATTCTATTAATCCTGCTATAAGAAGTAGATGCCAAATATTTAAAGTTAATCCCTTAACTAATAACGATATAAAAAAAGGTCTTAAAAAAGGCACTAAATATTTAGATAATATTAAAGTAAAAGAAGATGTAATAGATGCTATAGTTGTAGTGGCTTCTGGTGACTTAAGAAGTGCTTTAAATCTTTTAGAAATGGCTTATTATAGTACTAATGACGGAAATGTTACTATTGAAGTCTTAAAAGCAATTAATTCAAAACCAATTATATATATAGATAAAAATAATTCGAATTATTATGATGTTATAAGTGCTTTTCAAAAATCAATTAGAGGTAGTGATGTTAATGCTGCTTTATATTATTTAGGTCTTTTACTTGAAGCTGAAGATTTAGATATCATATTTAGAAGAATGACTGTAATAGCCTATGAAGATATTGGACTTGCTAATCCTGGAATAGGTCCTAAAGTATTAGCTGCAATTGAAGCTGTTAAATTATTAGGTTTACCTGAAGGAAGAATTCCTTTATCGGTAGTAGTAATTGAAATGGCTTTATCTCCAAAAAGTAATAGTGCTATTATCGCTATTGATAGTGCTATTAATACTATTAGAAAAGGAAATACTGGTAATATTCCTAATCATATCAAAACTTCTAGTAAAGAATATAAATATCCCCATAATTATAAAAACTATTGGATAGATCAACAATATTTACCTAATGAAATAAAAGATATAAAGTTTTATAAATTTAAAATTAATAATTATGAAAATAATTTAAATAAAATAAATAATGAAATGAGGAACAAACATTGAATGTAACAGTAATAGGAACAGGAGTTTTTGGTTATGCGATAGCAAAAATGCTATATAAAAATGGAAATAAAATAATCATGTGGGCTCATAATAAAGAAGAAGTTAACTTACTTCAAAAAGGAAAAAAAGAAATAATACCTGGAGAAAAAATACCAAAAGATATTAAATTTACCAATAGCTATAAAGAAGCATTAAAAGAAACAGAAATAGTTTTTATAATGGTTGCTGCTAAATATATTGGAGATGTTGCAGCTAATATAAAACCTTATATTAATGATAAAATGCATTTTTGTATTGGTAGTAAAGGTATAGAACAAGGAAGTTGTAAATTTGTTCATCAAGTTTTTAATGATCATATAAAAACAAAATATATATCTGTTATCTCAGGTCCTTCTTTTGCTATCGATGTAGTAAATAATGAACCAATCGGTTTTTCTATTGCTTCAAAATCTTTTAAAACTAAATCAAAAATTAAAAAAGCTTTAACAAGTGATACCATCAAACTTAGAAATAGTACTGATATTATAGGTATCGAGATATGCGGATCAATAAAAAATGTAATTGCAGTAGCATCTGGGATATTAAATGGTTTAGGATATAATGAATCTACAAGAAGTTTTTTAATTGTAGAATCTATGCATGATATTAAAGAATTAATCAGAGTACTTGGAGGAAAGAAAAAAACTATTCTATCTTATGCTGGAATTGGAGATTTACTTCTTACTTGTACTAGTGAAAAAAGTCGTAACTATTCTTATGGAATATTAATTGGTCAGGGAAAAAAAGACAAAGCTGATAAATATTTAGATATGAATACGGTTGAAGGATATTATACTTTAAAATCAATTTATACTCTTCTTCGAAGAAAAAAAATAAAAATGCCGGTTATTGATTTAATATATAAAATTATTATGAAAGATGCTGATCCTAATTTATTAGTCGATTTTTTAATCAAAAAAAAGTAGATTTTCTACTTTTTTGTTATATCATTAATAACATAACTAGCACATAATAACCCGGCAATTCCAGGTATATAACTATTAGTACCTAAAATTTTATTTGCAATTGGCATTTCGGTACTACTAACAACATATATTTTTTTATTAATTTTTAAAGTTTTTATTTTTTTTCGTAATATCTTGGCAATTGGATCATTACTTGTTTTGGATAATTCCGTAATAGAAAGTAAAGCCTGATTAGTTTTATTAGCTGTTCCCATACATGATATTAATTTAAATTTATATTTTAGTGACTTTTCTATAATTAATACTTTAGTATCTATCGTATCGCAAGCGTCAATTATATAATCATATTTATTTTCTAATATAAAATCTATATTATCTTTATTTAAACTCTTATTAAAAATAGTAATTTTAATATCGGGATTTATTTTTATTACTCGTTCTTTTGCAACATCTACTTTATTAAGACCTATATTATCATTAGAAGTAATTATTTGTCTATTTAGATTAGTAATTTCAATTTTATCATAATCAATAATAGATATATTCATAATTCCGGATCTAGCTAACGCTTCTAAAGCATATCCACCTACTCCACCTATCCCAACAACTAAAACATTAGTTGTTTGTAATTTAGAAAATTTATCTCTACCAATTAAACTAATCATTCTTTCGAACATAAAAACCTCTTTAAAAAAAATACCTAAAGGAAGCTCAGTGATTAAACCTACTCTATTGCAGGTGGGCATCACATAAAAGACTTTAGGATCCTAATTTAAAATTAGTCTTCAACACTGTCTCCTAATTAGATTCCCAATTATCACCATATCTAGGTTTTATTTTAGCCATCCTCTAGGTAAATATATTATATCATTTAATTATAAAAAATGAAAGAAGAAGTGATAATTTCATACTTTAT
>JAQUFX010000037.1 GCA_028684435.1 Bacilli bacterium | reverse complement strand
AAATAAGTGATAAGCATGCTAATTTTATTATCAATTATAACAAAGCATCAAGTGAAGATATTATTAAATTAATAAATTTAATAAAAAATATAATATATAAAAAATATAATATAAAATTAATTTTAGAACAAGAAATAATATTATAATATTTCTTTCTTTTATTTTCTTTAAAAATTTTATAAAATTATTTTGATTATATTTTTTTATTATGTAAATAATAAGAAAGAAGTAAAAATAAAAAAAAGAAGCAGAATTTTCTTAAAAAAAAATATAAATTGTTTAAACTAAAGTTTAGAAAAAAAACATATTAAAAAAATCTGTTCAATTTCTTAAATTAATTTTTTCAATAAATTTATCTCCTATTATTTGCAAATTTACATAATTGTATTGTAAAAATAAAATTTTAATTGATTATATAATAGAAATTTGTTATTATGTAAATAATAGGAAAGGTGTTAGAATGAAAAGAAAAGGATTTACAATTATTGAAATAGTTATATCTCTTGTGATATTAGTAGCAATTGGATTAGTTGTAGGAGTAGGATTAAATAAAGTTTTTAAAAATAATGAAATAGATGAAGCAGGTTCATTTCAGGATAGAATAATTTCATCTACTGATTTATATTTAGCTAATAATCAATCACTGACTAATGAATTGCAAACTACAAAAGGATATTTATTAATAAAAGTAGGAGATTTAATCGAAGCTGGATTATTAGATGAAAATATTATTGATCCAGAAACGGGCGAAAAAGTTTCTCATGATAATTTAGTTAAAGTTAGTCTAGATGCAAATGGATTATTAAAAATAGAATATAATACAGAAAGTCCAAAGGAACCATATTTAGAAGCTCAAACATTAATTATTGAATATAATGAGAGTTTTAATTGTCAGGATATTAATTCTTATAAAGATGAATGGGGTACTCAAACTTTAAGATTAATAGATACAAATGGAGATGTTATGTCAGCTTCTATTAATGATGTTATAACTAAAATAGAATGTAATATAGATACATCTAAGCCAGGATCAAGTCAGATTAATTATATTTATAAAGCCCAAGCAGATGCATCATTAAAAAGTTTATCAAGAACAGCAATAATAAGTGCAAGTCCGTCTGATATAATAACTTTAAGTGCAGTTGCAAATCCAAAAACTGTAATTATAAATAATCCAATAACATTTACAGTAACTGGAACAGACCGTGTTGGAAATCAAAGCGAATTAAATACAAATGATTATATCATTGAGGCTCATCCAACAAATAAAGTAGGAACATTTTCACCAGTAATAACATATAACAAAGACAATAGTGATGGTAGCAAGCCGACAACAAAAGTATCATATACTGTTATTTATGATCCTAATGATATAGTATCGTTGAATGCTACAGCAACACCTACTAATGTAGTTTTAAATGGAAATGTAACTTTTAAAGTTATAGGAACAGCAAGATCTGGCACTAAAAAAACATTAACAACAAGTGATTATATAGTAACTCAAAATTCTACAACTCCAGCTGGAGTAAAAAATCCGACATTTACTTACAACAAAACTAATAGTGATGGAAGTAAACCAATAACTAACACAACATATACTGTAATTGATAGTATACCAGCTATAATAGATTTAGATCCAAATTGTACAAAACAATCTGATGGATCATGTTGGTATATTGGAAATCAATCAGGTAATTATTTAACATATTTAGGTAAAACATGGAGAATATTTAAAAAAGATTCGACAAATGCAATAGGAATTATATTAAATGATACAACTGGTGCTGATTATGTATTTGCTCATGAACTTTCAGGTACAGAATGTGGAATATTAAGATGTTGTAATGCTGGATATTATAATCTGAATCCAATTTATACATATAAATTAAATCAAAATCCAAATAGCTTGTTAACTTATTTAAATAGCTATTTAAATAGCTTATCTGGAAATAAAAATTATCTAAAAAATAATGAATTTGATATATCTGATTATAACTCAAATGGTGTTAAAATGACTAATAATATAGGCTTATTATCATATAACGATTATTCAAAAATAGCTTCATGTTCGACATTTACTTGTGGATCTAGTTATTTAAACATCGGAAAAATCTGGGGACTAAGTACACCTTATGGATATGATACTTTAGCTGTCAATTACACTGGAATTACTGTAGCAACGAGAACAATAGAAACCATAAAAAGAAGAGTAACAACCATAATATATAATGATATTAAACTCGGAACAGTATTAGGAGTGAGGCCTGTTATAGTGTTAATCAATAATGTTAAAATTCAAGGTGGAAATGGAACAGTATCTAATCCATATCAAGTAGTGTAGGAGGGGAAAATGAAAAAGAATAAAATAATAGTAATTGTATCTCTTATAGTTTTATTAATAGGTATTGTCTTAATAACTTATTTTACTAAAGAGGATTCAATGTTATCTCCAGAGAAATTAATCTCTTTTGATAAATATAATTTAATAAAAGATCAAACTATTTTATTATCAGATCAATCAAAAACTGATGATGAAATAATTCAAAAAGTAGAATCTGGATTATTTACATTTGAAAAACCTTTAGTTATTCATAATCCTTATCAAGTATCACCACTTACGGCAATAATAGGTTTTAAAACTGAAGAAAAAGTTCCGATAAAAGTAAAAGTTAAAGCAAGGAATAATGGAAAAGATTTAGTATATACTACTAAAGAAAATACAAATCATTATATTCCAATATATGGTTTATATATGGATTATGATAATATTATCGAAATATCATATAAAGATAAAATAAATACTATCAATATACCTGTTGAAAAAATCGATGTTAATAAATATTTTGATATAAATACTATTGTAAATAAAAATAATTTATCAAGTAATGATAATGATTTTATATTTTTATCAACATTCAGAGGTTCATATTCTGTAGCATATGATCAAAGTGGCGAAATTAGATGGTTTTTAACTAATCAAATTTATAAAGAATTAAATAAATTATCAAATGGCAATTATTTATTATCAAATTCAAATTTAGTCAATACTAATGAATCACCAAATATATTAGAGGTAGATGCACTTGGTAAAATATATAGTAATTATAGTTTAGAAAATAATTATATGTATAAATTTGTTGAATTACCTGACGGAAATATATTATATTCATCAACTGACGGAAAAATAATTGAATTAAATTTAAAAAATGGTAAGGTTGAAAAAATATACGATATAAATAAAATAATTAAAAATATTGATGAAAATCAACAAAAATTATTTGAAGAAAAATTTCAAGGTTTAGATGAGATTGAAAAACATGATTTTATTAATTCTTTATATTATGATGAAAAATCTGATTCAATATTAATAGGTATATACCCTTATAGTACTTTAATAAATATAAATAAGGATGGAGATATAAATTGGATTTTCGCTAAACCAGAATATTATTCTGATAAATTCACCAAATATTTATTAACTCCTGCAGATGAAAATTTTGTATATCCTTTGGGTAATTATAATTCAAAATATAAAGATGGTAAATTAACTTTAATGGATAATGGCTGGGATTTTAGTATGTCTAGTTCATGTAATATTGCAAGTCAATTAAAATCATCAGCTCGCGACTTTACTATTGATGAAACCACTAAAAAAATAACTGAAACCAATAAATATACAAAAGATTATTCTAGCCATCGTTTGGGGGATTATACTGTAGATGGCAATTCACGATATGTGATGTTTGCTTATATATTTAATTCATTTATTGATAAAACCGATAAATGCACAATGCATTCAGAACCAAATTTTGATTCTAAAATTATCATACTTAATAATGAAGAAGAAGTGTTTGAAATGACTATTTCTAATTTTTATAATTATTTAGATAAGCGACCAATACATGATAAGAATTATGAATTTAAAAAAATTGAAACAAAATATTTTGATATAAAAAGGGAACATGATAAATATGAAAAAGTATCATATAAAGAAAAATTTAAAAATGCTATAATTAATAATCTTCCATTTGTATTATCAGGAAATAAATTACAAGCATTATATAATGAAAATAATTATAAAATTATACTTATGGATGAATATGGAAATGGATATAAATACACACCTCAAAATAATGAAATAAAAGTTAAACAAGGAGAAGGTAAACTGTTAATTTTGATTGAAAAAGATAATAAAATATATAATACAGGGCAATATATAAACTTATAATAAAAAAGGTTTAGGTTAAAACTTTCAAATTATTTTAAAGGAAGGAGATATATAATACAAGTTATTATATAGATTATAATATGAGCAAAACAAATAGGATAATTTTAGTTTTAGTAATAGCAATAATAACTATTATAGTAGGAATACTTTTAGGGTATTTAATATTTAGAGCAGTTAACAATGTGTAAAGGTTAGTTAAAAATTTTTTGTGATAGTATAATTAGGAGATAAAATATGAGTAAAACTAATCGCACATTAATTGCAATTGTAGTAGCTATGATTACTATGATTATAGGTATTATTTTAGGATATTTACTATATGTAATAGTTATGACATAAAAGTTATTTTTTGAAATAACTTTTTTTATTTAAAGGAATATTTAATTATTATGTAATATATAGTAATAGATACATAATTTGACATATTTTATATAATAGAAATAGTAATATAAATATGGTGATATAATGAAAAAAGTCTTTCCTTATTTATTATCTTTATTTTTAGGTGGTATTTTTGGATTTATGTTATTTAAAGATAATTATTTTAATATAAAAGAAGTATTTGCAAATACTTTAGAAGCTACTGCTTTTCAGTTAGGTGTCTTTAATAATGAAGAAAGTGCTTTATTAATGAAAAATAATTACAAAGATTCAATAATAATTAAAGATGATGATGTCTACCGAGTATATTTTAGTATTTTATCAAATAATATAGTAATAGCGAAAATGGAGAAATATTTAATAAATCAAAAAATAAATTATTATTTAAAAAATATAACTATTACGGATAAAAATTTAATTACTGCCTTAAATGAATATGAAAAAGTTATGATTGAAGGAACAAATGATATATTAGTTAGTATTAATGGTCTTATTATGTCTAGTTATAAAGGAGATACCATATGAGAATATCTGACTTACCTAATAGTGAAAAACCACGAGAAAGATTAATTAAATATGGTGCTTCTAATTTAAGCAATGAAGATTTAATATCAATAATAATAAGAAATGGTATTAAAGATCAAAATGTTAAAATTTTAAGTAATCAAATTCTTTCAAAGATAAAATCAATTGATAAATTATCAGATTTATCGATATATGAATTATGTCAAATAAAGGGCATTGGCAAAATAAAAGCTGTAACATTACTTGCAGCTATTGAACTTGGTAAAAGAGTAAATAATAAAGATGTTAATCAAGGTATTTTAATTAATAATACTGATTTAGTTCATAAATATTTTTCTCATCTTATAGGTAATAAAAAACAAGAAGAAATATTAGTTATTTTACTTGATTATAAAAAAAGACTTATATCTTATAAATTTATGTATAAAGGCACTAATTCAGCTTCTTTAGCTTCAGCTAAAGAGATGTTTAATTATGCTATTAAAGAAAATGCCGATGCGATGATAATAATGCATAATCATCCTTCAGGGATTATTAATCCTTCAGTAGAAGATATAAAATTAACTAATACCTTAATTGAAACCGGAAAAATAATTGGTATACCTCTTCTTGATCATTTAATTACTAATGGTCAAGAATATTATAGTTTTTTTAATGAGATGGTAAAATGAAATATAATTATTTAATCTATATATTAGTAATATTAAGTATTTTATTTAGTGATTCAATTATTAATTTAATAAATAATTTTACTAGTAATTTTTTTTTAAAAAATAATAATATAGAAATAAAATTATTAGAAGAAAAAAATAAAATACTAATAAGTGAATATCAAAACTTATTAGATTTTAAAAATAATATTAAATTCGAATATAATTATACTATATGTAATATATTAAAAGACAATTATGGTTTTGGTAATTATATTATAAATGGAGACAATTACTCAATTGGGGATGAAGTAATAAATGAAAAAGGTTTAATAGGTATTATTTCGAAAATAAATAATAAAACTGCCGAAGTTAAAAAAATATATAATACGAATTTAATAGTTAAAATTAATAATGAAACGGGTAAAATAGTATCAAAAGATAAAAATAATAACTTAATAGTAAAAGAAATATCTAATTATAATGATGTAAGTTTAAATGATTTAGTTTATAGTATTAATAATACCTATATTGGTAAAATAATTAAAATAAAATATGATATTTTAGATAATTATTTAACAGTTAAAACTATTGATATAGATAATATTAAATATGTTGCTGTTATAAGTAGGTGATATATGATAATAGATTTTTTAGTGCTTAATATTACTAATATTTACATTGCATCTCTCTTATTAAGCGTTTTATATTTAAATGATAAATTTTTATATATAATTTTAATTATAGATATTTTGTTAAATGGGATTCCACTTATCACAATGTTAATTATAATTTTATTTAAATTTAAAATATATATATTTAAAATAATAAATCAAAATGACTTTACTTTAATGTTATTACTAACATGTTATTATTTTATTTTTGGAACCTTAATTTATAGTATATATAATGATTTCAACCTTTTTATAATTAATTATTTATTAAAATATTTAGCTATTAATTTAATCATATATTATGCAGGAATTAAATACTTAACTAGTAAATATAATTAATAGAGGAGAACTAATGAAACAAAAAAAATATATTAAATCATTCTTTGTAAGAGTATTACTTTCTGTCATATTATTTTTATCTATTTCGATATATATAAATTATAGTGATAAAAATTTATTACTTTTTAAAAAAAATATTTATGATAAAACTTTTAATTTCAATAAAATAAATAAAGTTTATAATAAATATTTTGGTGATGTATTACCAAATGCTGATTTAAGTATGGTTTCTAAAGATAAACTTGTCTATAAAGATGCTCAAGCTTATAAAGATGGGGTATTATTAACTGGGGTAAATAATATATCTTTATTTAAAAGTGGTATTGTCGTATTTATAGGTGAAAAAGAACATTATGGAAATACCATAATAGTTCAAGGAATGGATGGAATTGACTATTGGTATGGAAATGTAGCTGATATTAATGTTAAATTATATGATTATATTGAATCAGATACTATAATAGCTAATGCGAAAGATGGTATTTTATATGTTGTATTTATAAAAAATGGCGAAGTATTAAATTTTGAAGAATTTATTTAAAATTCATCCTATTACTTATGTAATATTATTAAGTGTTTTATTAACTGGGTATTTTAATTATTTTTTAATTATAAGTATAATCTTAATTATTCATGATTTAGGCCATATTATAATGTTTAAAATACTGAATTATAAAATTAAAGAAATAATTATTTTACCTTTTGGATCAATAATAAAAAGTAATATTAATTTATCTAACAAAACTTTAGAAATATTTTTAATAAGTATAGCTGGAATATTATTTCAAATATTATTATATCCAATTATGGATATATTGAATAATTTATTTGTTAATGATATTAGTTATAAAATTTTTTTAAACTATAATAAAATAATTATTTTATTTAACTTATTACCAATAATTCCATTAGATGGGTCAAAAATTATGCTATGTTTTTTAGAAAATATTTTAAGTTATAAAAAAGCGTTAAAAATAATTAATATTATTAGTGTGATTTTAATTATATTATTAATATTATATATAACATATTATGGAATTAATTCGATTATTATTATTTCTTTTCTGGTCTATAAAACAATTGATGAAATCATTAATCATAAATATATATTTAATAAATTTTTACTTGAAAGAACATTAATTAAGAATAATAATAAAGGTATAAAATATATTAAACATATTAAAAACATATTTAAAAACAAATATAATTTTATAAATAATAAAAGTGAAGATAAAGTATTAAAATCCCTTTTTATGCCCTAAATATTGACTTTAATTAAATTGTTTGGTATCATTTATATGTTTGTAATTGATTTATGAACCGCACTAAAAAGGTAAAAGTAGAGTAATCTCACCTTAAAGGCGTGTCTTCAAAGAAAAGGAGGAACTCGAATTAATGAAAGCAGTGTTTATTACAGGTGGGAAACAATATTATGTTTCTGTTGGTGATGAACTTTACGTTGAAAAATTAGACTTAGAAGATGGTAAAACTGTTGATTTTACGGAAGTATTATCAGTAGGAGATAAAACTGGTATGCCATTTGTAAAAGGTGCTAAAGTAATATGTGAAGTTGTAAAATCAGGAAAAGCTAAAAAAATAACTATTTTTAAATATAAAGCCAAAAAGAAATATCGCCGTACCCAAGGTCATAGACAACCTTATACAAAATTAGTTGTTAAACAGATTATTGGTTAAATATGATGAAAATTAAAGTACTAAAAGATACCGTTATTATAAGTGGACATGCTAATTTTGCAAATTATGGGAAAGATATAGTGTGTGCTAGCACGTCAGCTATAGTGACTACTAGTATAAATGATATGTATGCTGTAGATAAAGATTCATTTATATATACTGATGATGGTAATGAATTGATAATCAAAATTATTAAAAAAGATGCATTAATATTAAAGTTATTTAATAATTTAATTGAATTACTTAATAATTTAGAAAAAGATTATCCTAAAAATATTAAAATTGAGAGTGAGGAATAATTAATGTTATTTTTAAAATTAAATATTCAACGTTTTGCTCAAAAGAAAGGTCAATCTTCTACTAAAAATAATAGAGACTCTGCGGGACGTAGATTAGGTGCTAAATTATCTGATGGACAATTAGCAACATCTGGAGCTATTATTTATCGTCAAAGAGGAACAAAGATTTACCCTGGAGAAAATGTTGGACTAGGAAAAGATCATACTTTATTTGCTAAAATTGAAGGTATTGTAAAATATGAAAGATTAGGAAGAGATAAGAAAAAAGTAAGTATATATTCGAAATAGACTTATTTTTTTTATTAAGTTAAACACACGAGACTGTAAATAAATCTGTGTAAATGAAAATCTTTCCATGATAAAATAGAAATGGAGAGATTTTTTATGAAGGAAAATAAAGGAAAAAAAATATTAGAAATATTACAAGAAAATTATGAAATTGAG
>JAQUFX010000036.1 GCA_028684435.1 Bacilli bacterium | reverse complement strand
TAATTGTTAAAATGTTCATAGATTGGTACCTCCTAATATTATGTATCTTGCATGACACACTAATATTATATCAAAGGCATCAATCTTTTTATATGCCTTCAACCTACAAACATTTTACACCAAGATTAAAGTTAAAGTCTTGATATTTGTTCTTATATAGTAGTATAATATCTTCGGAGATTGATTTATCTAATGCTTTCATGGGCACTTTGCCACGATTACCGTGGACAAATGAAGATTTACCATTCTCCTTATATTTTGCAATAAGGCGATCAATTTGCCTTCTAGATAGATTTAACTTAATGGAAGCTCTTTGTTTGTTTCCGTTATGATCAACTAACTCCTTTATAACTTTATATTTTTCATGTTCGTTCATTCTTAATTTTACTTTTCTCATGTAAGTCACCTCGTGACATATTGTATATTATTTTTGAGACATAATCAAAAGTTAATACTTAAGACATTATCATAAGTTAAACACAATATTCCCTTCTATATATTAATTGTATTGATGATAATTACAATGATTATTAGGCTGTATGATCCGTTGTTTAGTATATATTCTAATGTATTATCATTTACTTTACTTGTTATGTATTTTACCATCGAAAATCCTGATATTAAAATGATTTCGGAATTAAATATTGCTAAAGAAAATGCTGATAAAGCTAATCGAGCAAAAAGTGATTTTTTATCAAGTATGTCCCATGAAATTAGAACGCCTTTGAATGTTATAGTCGGATTATCAGAAGATATGGAATCTAGAGGTAATTGTCCGGAAGAAATGAAAGAAGATTTAAGGGACGTTGTATCAACATCAAGAACCCTTCTTGAAATTGTTGGTAATATTATGGATATCAATAAAATTGAAAGTGATAAAATGGAGATTATGGAAATTCCATATAACTTTAAAGAAGAAATAGAAACCTTAGTTAGAGTTCAATCAATAAGAATTGGTGATAAACATGTAGAAATAAAAGTAAACATTGCTGAAGATATTCCCTATGAATTAATTGGTGATAAAGGACACGTGAAACAAATCATAAATAATCTTTTATCAAATGCTATTAAATATACTGATAAAGGAATGATAGATTTTTCTGCAAGATGTATAAATAAAGATAATCATTGTATGTTAATAATTTCCTGTAAAGATACTGGTAGAGGTATTAAGGCTGAAAATATAAATAAACTATTTACTAAATTTGAAAGATTAGAAGCCGAAAAAAATACCACAACTGAAGGGACTGGATTAGGACTTGCAATTACCAAAAAATTAGTTGAACTAATGGGTGGAAAAATAAATGTTGAATCAAAGTTTGGTCAAGGATCGATCTTTATGGTGCAAATTCCTCAAAAAATCGGTTCTTTAAATAGACCATTAACTGAAACTCAAATGATTAATACCAATGAAATAGTTGGAGCTTATAATCGAAAAAATATTGATTATACCAATAAAAAATTATTAATTGTCGATGATAATGAATTAAATATTAAAGTAGCTAGAAGAAGCTTAGAACCTCTTTCCTTTGGAGTAATTGAAGAATGTTATAATGGCGAAGAATGTCTTGATTTAATAAAATCAGGAAAACAATATGATTTAATATTAATGGACATTATGATGCCTATAATGAGTGGTGAAACAGCAATCGAAGAGTTAAAGAAAATAAATAATTTTAAGACGCCAATAATAGCCTTAACAGCTGATGCTGTTGCCGGAGCAGAAGAAAAATATAAAAGTATAGGATTCATAGATTATATCTCAAAACCATTTTCTAAAGACCAAATCAAAGTTAAAATTGATAAAATTTTTAGAAAGTCAAATACTTTACTTAATATTGAAGAAAACGATAAATGGAAAGACGTACCAACTTTTATAATAACTAATCCTAATGTAATAAAAGAAGAAGAATGATAATTATTAAATAGAAACCGAGGTATATAAAATGAGAAAAGTATTGTTATATTTATATCCAGTAAAAGAATATTCAGATGTAATTTATAAAGCAACTAATTATGCTGATTTCGGATTACAAAATCCTTTTGAAATATTAAATGAATGCATTCAAAAAAGATATCGTAAAAAAGGCTTTGAAATTATATTTGTTATCTATCCTGATAAAGAAGTATATGGTGTTGATGTAAAAACAGGGGATACAGTAATTTATACTGATGTCACTTTTACAAAAGCTATAGGTTATGATATCGAGGGTCATAAAAAAGAAGTTACAGATATAAAATATCCAAGTGAGGAAGATATTTTTAATAAAGTCGGAAAAGTAGATAAAATTGTAATCGGTGGTTATCATCATTCAGATTGCGTAAGAAGAGTAGCTGAATATTTTAATAAAAGAGGAATAAATACTTTAGTAGATTTAGATTTAACGGATTTATTTTTTAATAGATATTATGAAGCTGATTTTGATATCGAAAATTATGATTTAAAAATACAAAAAGATAATTTAATAGCAACATTTGAAATATTATTTGGAGAAGATTATAAAACAAAATTTAACGAAATATATGGAAGTCCTATATTTCAATTTAATGATGAAGTCATTGAAGAAAAAATTAAAAAGGTGAAGTAAATAAGTAAATTCCAGTTTAAAAAATTAAAAAGCTTTAAAATTGTTGTAAATAATTATTTTATAAGATATAATCTATATATAATCATCAGGGGGGATAACTATGATGGTAAGTGTAGTAAAAATTAAATATCTTATTATTATGAATATTGATTTTTTTGTGACTTAACTAGTTTTATATATTAAAATGTTTTTTTGATATATGACTAGTTTTTTTAATTAAAAATTTATATTCTCAACTTGAAAGGAAAAATAATAATGAATGAAGAAATTAAAACAAAAGTACTAAATGTAATATATAATGAACAAAATCCAATTGATGCAATTGATATTTCTAAAAAAACCAATATAAGTTTAAAAGATATATGTGAATCTTTAATAGAATTGGAAAAAGAATTAAAAATAAGAGTTACTAGAAAACATAAATATACTAAAACTGATTTTATATTTGATAAAATAACTATTGTTAAAAATGGAGTAGG
Source organism: Bacilli bacterium (assembly GCA_028684435.1). Lineage (GTDB taxonomy): Bacteria > Bacillota_I > Bacilli_A > RF39 > UBA660 > DUUS01. The sequence continues at coordinate 6,188 of JAQUFX010000036.1, read as the reverse complement.
ATATGTTAATAATGATATCCTTATAAATAATATAAATTTAAAAAATGCTATTAATGGAGATAATGTTGTTGTAGAATTAATTGGCAAAAATGAAGGTAAAGTTTTAAAAATATTATCTCATGAAAAAAATTATGAAGTAGGGCGAGTAATAGTAATTAATAATAAAAAATATATAAAACTTGATGATATAAAAAAGAAAAATATTTTACTTTTAGTAAATGATAATGTTTCAATAGTTGAGGGACATAAAGTTGCTGTTAAAATAGGTTCTATAGTTAAACGCAATATTTATAAAGCTGAAGAAATAAAAATAATAGGCCATGTTAATGATCCTGGGATTGATATTTTAAGTAAAGCAGTAATGTTTGATATTGAAACGGTATTTCCTGAAGAAGTAATTAAAGAAGTTAATAATAAACCAAGTAAAGTATTAGAAAAAGATCTATATAATAGAAAAGATTTAAGAAATGAAACTATATTTACAATTGATGGTGATGATGCTAAAGATTTAGATGATGCTATATCATTAAAAGTTTTGCCTAATGGCAATTACTTATTAGGCGTTCATATTGCTGATGTAGGATATTATGTTAAAGAAAATAGTGAACTAGATAAAGAAGCTTATAGAAGAGGAACTAGTTGTTATTTAGCTGATAGAGTAATACCTCAACTCCCATCTTTATTATCAAATGGGATATGTTCTTTAAATGAAAATGCTGATCGACTTACTAAAAGTTGTGTAATGGAATTTGATCAAAAAGGCAAATTAGTTAATTACGATATATTTGATTCGATTATTAATTCTAAAAAAAGAATGACCTATCAAAAAGTAAATGATTGTTTAGAAAATAAAAATAATGATTATTCATATGAACCTTTTATACAAGATTTAAAAAGTATGCAAAAATTATCTAATATTTTAAGAAAAAAGCGAGAAAATAATGGTTGCATAAATTTCGATAGTAAAGAAATGAAGATTATTGTTGACGAAAATGGTAAAGCAATCGACGTAATAAAAAAAGAAAGAATAGAATCAGAAAATTTAATTGAAGATTTTATGATAGCAGCTAATGTTACGGTTGCAACTCATATTAATTATATGGATTTACCTTTTGTATATCGAACACATGGCGAACCAAATATTGAGAAGTTAGAAGAATTTTTTGCATTTGTAAGATTAATGAAAGAAAAAATAACAAAACTACCTAATAATATGCACCCGAAAGTAATAAGAAATATTTTAGAAGAATTAAAAGATAGTCCTAATTATGAAATATATTCTAATTTATTACTTAGATGTATGCAAAAAGCAGTTTATGATGTAAATAATATTGGTCATTTTGGTTTATCATTAGAAAATTATACTCATTTTACAAGTCCGATTAGAAGATATCCTGATTTATTAGTTCATCGATTATTAGATAAATATAATAAAGAAAACTTTTTATATAATGAAGAAAGAAATGAAACATTATTAAAATATTTAACAATAGCTTCAAGACATTCTTCAATAAAAGAACAAAATGCTGATAAATGTGAAAGAGAAGTTAATAAAATGAAGTCAGCTGAATACATGGAAAATCATATCGGAGAAGTATTTACTGGTAAAATAACGGGAGTAACTCATTTTGGCTTTTATGTTGATATTTATAATGGAATTGAAGGTCTAGTAAAATTAACGGATCTTAATAATGCTTTTTTTAATAATAATAATTATACCATTTATACCAATGATGGAAATTATAAAATAGGAGATATAATTGATGTTATTGTCGATAGTTCAAATAAAGAAATAAGTCATATCAATTTATCACTAGCTAATAAACCTAAAAAAAACAAAATTTTAAAAAAAGTTTTAGGAAGTAATTAAAATGGAAAAAGAAAAAATTATAAATATAATTCATTATTTTATATTAAAACATTATAGTTTTGAGATGATTTTAAATAAATTATATTTAAATGAACAAGAATTACTTGATTATTTAAATATAATAAATTTAAATAGTAATCAAAAAACCCCGGTTATTAATATAAATGGTAAACCTAAAATAGTTTATAGTAAAAGAGAATTCACAATTCATAATTTAGAAAATGTGAAGTCAAAACTTAAGTTAATGCTTATTAGTGATAAACATATTGATCATACTGATGACAGAATTAGCCTTATAAACAATGCATATAATGAAGCTATTAAAAGAGGTGTAGATTATGTTTTTGATTTAGGTGATATATTGAATGGTCCTTTATCAGAAGTTCATAATCAAAGTAAAGTAAGAACTGGAACATTAGAGGGCTCAATTGAGCAACTTAAAAAATATCATCCCGATGTAATTCCTACTTATTTTATAACAGGTAATCATGATTTAAAATTTATGTTGCATGATTCATGTAATATTGGAAAATTAATAGAATCAGAATGTAAGAACATGATTTTTTTAAACAATTTATTTACATGTATTAATATTGGCGATTTACATATTAATTTATCTCATGGAAGTATCGAAAATAAACAACTAACAACTATTAAATTAAATAAAGAATTTCGTTTTTTAACCTATAATGATCCTCACATAATATGTCAAGGACATTTTCATATTAGTGGTATTTCTAATAATTATGGGGCTTTATTATATCAAATTCCGAGTTTGAAATATGATAAAGATTTAGGCGCTGTATTTCTAACAATTAAAGAATTAACTGATGAGTTTGAAGTTTTATATGAAAAACTTGAATTTAAAGATAATAAACAACAAGTGAAAAGTGAGTTACGTTTAAAAAAGACTATTAATTATTAAATAAAATATTAATACTTAAAAGTATTGATTTAATTGCAAATAGAACATATACTATATTTTAATATTGATTAGTTGGGGGGACTGATTAAATGGCAAGACAAAATGAACATAATACAATATTAATGGAAAAAATAATTATAAATAATAATACTTATTTATTTAAACCTATATCAATTTTAGAGGGTAATTTTAATGAGGAATCTAGAGTATTTATAGATAAATTTGATAATTCATATTTTTCCATGTACGATGTTGAAATGATAGGACCTGGAAGTGAAGAAAATTATTGTATTGGTATGTATTATGCTGAAGAAGATTTAATAGAAAATTTTCCGGCTCAGACTAAATTTGATTCAATTAAATTAATGGAAGATTATTATTATGATAATATTTGGTTGGGATTTATTGTTGAATCAGATGAAAGAGCTGAAATTTATATTATAGTGATGCCAATAGTAGAAATTGAAGATAAATTTATTGTTCCTTGTGAAGAAGAAAAAAAATATATTATTAATTTAGATTCAAAGACAAATATAATTAGTGAAAATGATATTAATGAATTGTTAAAAATAAATGATTTAACGAGTTTGAAAAAAGCTTTGAATAGTTTACATGAAAGAACATCTGATAATAAAAATAAATTTTTTGAAAGTAAAAATGAACTTGAATATGAAAATATTGAACAAATTAATGGAGAACAATTTACTAAAAATATAATAACTAAAATAAAGCAAACTGAAAATATAGATTCTGATAAATTATATAAAGAAATAAATATTGAAGAAATGTATAAATATATTACGGAAAGAGTAATAGGTCAAAATGAAGCTGTTAAACACGTTATTACGACCTTTATAATGAATAAAATAAAAGGTAATGAAAATATTGAAGAAGAATTAACTAGAATTTTGTTAACTGGCCCAACTGGTTGTGGGAAGACATTAATTGTTGAAACTATGCTTGAATATTTATCAAAAGTTTATCATCAAAATTTTCCTTATGCAAAAACTCCAACCTCACAACTGACTATAGCTGGTTATGTAGGTAGCGATTTAGAAGATATTATAAAAACTTTAGTAAATAATACTACTGGAACTTTTTTATCAAATGAAGACAAAATCAAATTTGTAGAACATAATGGTATTGTATTTCTTGATGAAATTGATAAAAAAGGAAGCCCTAATAATAATGACGTATCTGGACGTGGAGTATTAAATTCATTACTAGAGTTCTTATCAGGTTCTAATTATGAAGTTGGTCAAGGATTAAAAGCTTATAAATTTAATACTAAAAATTTAAACATCTTTGCTGCCGGAGCATTTACAAATGTTTATGAAAATAATAAAAAGTCTAATATTGGATTTAATTCTGAATTTGATTTATTCCAATCTGAAGTTACTGCTGAAAATTTAATTAAAGAAGGTTTAATGCCAAATGAATTAATGGGAAGATTTCATAGGATAATTAATTTGAATCCTGTTTCAGAAGAAGTATTAAGAAATATATTATTAAATTCTAAAATAAGCACTTTATTAACATATCAAGCAAAACTTAAGAAATTTGGAGTAATTTTAAATTGGGAAGAATCATTTATAAATAAAATTGCCGAGGAAGCTTATAAAAGAAAATTAGGTGCAAGATCATTAAAATCACTTATTGAAGAATCATTATCCGATGTACATTGGGAGGCGTTGAGAAGAAGTATTCCAGGTAAAATTATTGTAACTGATGAAACAGTTGACAATCCTAAACGATATATATATAAACCATAAAAATTAAAAAAGTTATATTAATTTGAATATAACTTTTATTTTATAAATTTATACAATAAAATGTGTTTGCTATCAATCATATTATTAATACTATATTAATTAGCATATATATTATTATTTAGGGCGACGGCATTTTTTTTCTCATTTTTAACTAAGTATAATTGTTTATCTGCTTCTTTGACTAATTTATAAAAGTCAAATTCTGCATTAGGATTATTCATTGCGACACCAATACTGATTGTTACATATTTAAAATTAGCAGAATTAGAAGCAAGTATTTTTAAATCTTTAATATTCTTACAAATTCTTTTAGATATATCAATTGATTGTTTTTCATCAACATTATAAATAAATATTATAAATTCTTCTCCACCGAATCTAGCAATAAAATCAAATTTACTTTTTATTGATAATTTTAATTGTTTAGATACTTTTTTTAAACATTCATCTCCTTTTAAATGACCAAAAGTATCATTATAACTTTTAAAATAGTCTAAATCTAATAATAATAAAGCACATGATTTATTTGAAAAATCTTTTTCAACACTTAACCTTTCCAGCTTCTTTTTAATACCATATCTATTTAATAAACCTGTTAATTTATCTGTTTCAACTTGAACTAAAAGTTTTTTATTTTTTTCATTTAGTAAAAATTTATCATATAAATTTCTTTTATAATTTACATATAAAATTTGAGAATATATCAAGATAAATATATTAATCATTAATAGTTCATTTAGATTCAAAATAGGGTATTTAAAATAATGTAAATATAAAATATTGAAAATAGTAGCTATTAATAAACATAATAATATTTTTCTGAAATTTAATAATGGTCCTATAGCTATTAATAATACAAGTGGTAATACATAATAAAAATTATTAGCATGAAAAAAACATATCAGTACAATGGTTAAGATGCTCATATAAACATAAATAGTTGGTTTTAGGTCCTTTATTACTGATTTTATTATAAAAAGATATGCTATCGAAACCATTAATAATAAGACGATAACTTTATCAGACCATAAGTTATGATATTTAAATATTATGGTATCTAAAAATATTAATAAAATTAAAAATATACAAAATGAGGTTGTTTTTTCAATGCTAATCTTACAGTCATCTAGTAATTCTAAAATCTTCTTTAATAATAATATTTTTTTTTTCATTTTTTATTCCACCTAGTAATTAATATTATATCACGTTATCGTTTGCGTTATGTATTAAATATTATACATTTTTAGACTTTTTTTCTATCTTAATCATAATCTAATATTAGGGAGTGATAATATGAATAATAATTACAAATATTATGGAACATTATATGTCGTTGAAGAAAAAGATAATTTATTTAATATTGCCAAAAGATTTCATACTACAGTTGATAAATTAATAAAAATTAATGGTTTGAAAAACACGACTCTTTACCCTGGTCAATTTCTTATTGTAGATGATGCCTATAATCCTAAAAATGTTTATCTTTATGAAAAGCATGTAGTTCAGCCTGGTGAAACTCTCCCAGCAATAGCATTTAAATATCATATGACTGCTGATCAATTAATGGAAATTAATAATATTTTATCAAATGAAATTAAAGCCGGAGATATATTATATGTTT
>JAQUFX010000003.1 GCA_028684435.1 Bacilli bacterium | reverse complement strand
TAGAGACATCCGAGGATTTATTATAAATATTAAAATTAATATTGCAATACTTTAAACTGGAACTTCTTCTAAGACTTACTTCCGCTTTCTTATATCTAAACTGGAATTTACTTATTTACTTCACAATCAAAATAATAGATTATCTTTTTAATTGTATGTTATAATTATTTATAATATAAGGAAAAAATTATGAATAAAACTAATACGGCTAAATTTATTATGAAAGATGAAGATTTTAAATGTGAAGTATGTAATAAAGAAGTAAAAGCTTTAGGATATACAGCAAGAGATCATTGTCCTTTCTGTTTATCTTCTAAACATGTTGATATTAATCCAGGTGATAGATTATGTAATTGTCATGGTATTTTAATACCTATTTCAATAGAACCTGCTAAAAAGGGCAATTATAAAATAGTATATAAATGCCAAAAATGTCATTTAATAAAAAGAAATATTATGGCTAAAGATGATAATATGGATTTAATAATTAAAATTATAAGTAGTTAAATTAAGACTTGTTTTAAATATTCCTTTTTTTTATTATCTTTTTATATTATAATGATAATGATAGGAGAGTATCGTAATGAAAAAAAATGGTTTTATTGCAACATCATTATTATATTCCTTTTTTTTAGTGTTTTGTGCTCTTTTACTGGCATTAGTTGCAACTTATGTTCATAATAGATTATTATTAAATAATTTAACAAATAATGTTAAAGATGAATTATCAAATATAAATAATCGAACTGCGACTGAATTAAAAATTGGTGATTATGTAAAAATGTCTCTTTTTTCAAATGAAAGATCAATAAATATTAGTGATAAATTGTGGGTAGTAGCAAGTATTGATGCTAATACAATCAATTTAGTAAGTGCTACGGTTTTATTTGCTACTAATAAATATGCTGATGGTACGACAATGCAAAATGAACTTGATTTATATTACAATTTATATACAACAGGTGGAGAAGAAAATTATTCTCATGTAACTTATTTGACTAAAACCCAGCTTGATAATTTTCATAATGAAACCAAAGAAATTATTAAAAACGCATTATTAGATTATCAAAATGAATATATTTATTATGATGATAAAAAAGCTAGCCCTAAATTTTATTTACGTAAAAGTTGTGTAGGGTGTAATGAATATGATAATACTTTAATAGCTCCTAATCAGTATCCAATAAGATTATCTATTAATATAAGTAAAAATGCTCTAATTTTAGGAGGCAAAGGATTATATTTAGATCCATATACTTTTGCATATTATGCTCTAAATGACTCTTTAATATTACATTATGATTATTTAAATATATCTGGTAATAAAGGTTTAAAAACATCAAATACTAATTTAATAACTGATTTATCTGGAAATAATACTTTTGGTCAATCAGATATTAATTATACTAATGATAAAACAAATGGAATTACATTAAATGGTACTTTAGATACTAAATTAAATATTTTCGAATCATTAAAAAACGAATATACTATTGAATTCAAAAGTTATGGAAACTTTAATTTATCAACTTCTACTATAAGTAATTTTATAAATAGTACCTTAGCTTCAGGTAGAGTAAATTTAACTATTGGAGGAGTTTTAAATACTTTTAATAATATTACAGAATCTTATACTATTTCGATTGTCAAAAATACTAATAATAATATAATTATATATATAAATAGTAAAAAAATGGATTTGATTTCTGCTTATAATGCTCCAACTATTAATTTAAATGATATATTATATATCGGAAATGTGACTAATTTTAAATCATTAAGAATATATAATAAAGCATTAACTCTAGATGAAATTCGCAATAATTATAATGTCGATAAAAGATGGTGTGGATAGTATGAAAAATACAAAAGGATTTGTAATGATTGAAACTATTATTGTTATTACCATATTAATGGTTGGTTTAATTTCATTGTATTCATCATATTCAGTTATTATTTCTAGGTTACAAGTAAAAAATAATTATGATAATGTTGAATATATTTATAAGGCTTATTTCGTTGGTGATTATTTAATAGATAATAATAATGTTTCTACTTTTACAATTTATAAACCAGATACCTCTATTAATGATTTAAAGTTTATTATAGATAATTTATCAATTGATAAAATATATGTAATACCGAAAAATTTCGATTATAAAGCAGAAATACCTAAATTAGAAGGTTCGAGTATTGCTTATTTTAATAAGTGGAATGATTATGAAAAAAATAAAATAAATATAGTAGTAAAATTCAAATCAGATGATATACCTTCAAAGATAAATTTTGCATCAGTTGCATTTGAGTAAAGGAGTAGTTAATTATGGATAAATTAAGCCCAATTATTGAAGAAAATAAAATTATCAATTTAAATGAAATTATTGATTTAATTAAACAGATTAATGATGAAGAATTAATAAATGATTATTTAAATGAAATAGAAGAATATAATGATAATTCTTTTGATAAAATTGATGGATTAGATATAATAAATGATTCTTTAACATTAAGGTTAAATGAAATACAAGTAAAAGAAATCAATGAACCTGAAGAATTACTTATAAGTGAAAATGAATTTAAAAGAATTTTAGATATGCTTTATAATGGAAAAGAAATCTCTAAAGAAAATACTAATGATTTATTTGCTTTAGCCGATATTTTATTATCAGAGATGGATAAAGGAAGTTTAAATTCTGATAAACAAAATGCTTTAGATATTTTTATTTATTATTTAAAAGTCAAACTTGAAAATAGTGGATTAAATAATAAAGAAAACAAATTTTTAAATAAATATGTTAATATCGTTGCTAAAAAACAAGCTGATTTAGAAAAAGAGCATCATAAAGAAGATATTAGAATTAAAGCATTAAAATTTAAAGAAAAACAAGACTCAACAAGAGGTGCTATAATTACTATCGTTGTTTTAGAGGTGACTACTTTATTAGGGATATTAATAAGTGTTCTAGCACTTGCAAATAATTGAATTTAAAGTATAATAAAATTAAGGAGATAAAATGGAAAATATTATAAATGATACCGAAATAAAAATGAAAAAAGTAATAACTAACTTCGGAAACAGAATGGAAAATGTAAGAGCAGGTAGGGCTAATCCAGCTATGTTAAATGGCATAATGGTAAATTATTATGGGGCTTTAACACCTCTTAATTCTTTAGTAAATATTACTATTCCTGAAGCAAGACAATTATTTATAAAGCCTTTTGATAAAAGTGCTTTAAAAGATATTGATAAAGCTTTATTTGAAGCTAATCTTGGTATTACTCCTACCAATAATGGAGAATTTATTATTTTAACAGTGCCAGAATTAAATGAAGAAAGACGCAAAGATTTTGTTAAACAAGTAAAACAAATGGCCGAAGAAGGAAAAGTAGGAATTCGACAAGTTAGAGAAGATAGTCGTAATTTAATAAAAAAAGCTGAATTACCTGAAGATGAAACAGATGCTTATTATGATGATATCCAAGATTTAACCCAAAAATATAATAAAATTATTGAAGAAATGTTAAAAGAAAAAGAAAAAGAATTAATGACTGTATAAAAACTAGAGAAATCTAGTTTTTATTTAATAATTGAAAAAAATCGCCAAATAAATCAATTTTATGATACAATTATTTATAATAGAAGGGTAACTAAAAAATGAAATGTAAAAATTGTAATATTGAACTAAGTAATAATAATTCTTTTTGCCCTAGTTGTGGTAAAACTATTTTTGAATTACAAAACTTAGATTTATTAGAACAAAATAAAGCGATTAATATTAATCAAGATATAGTCGCACAAAATTTCAATGCTAATGTTCAGCCTAATACTACAATTGAAACTCTTAATAATAATGTTGAACCTATAATTTCAGCTCAGACATTGAGTAATAATCAATCAACAACTACTGGAGAAACATTAAATAATAGTATTGATCAACCAATGACTTATCAATCTTTTAATGATATTCAAACAGCACCTCCAGCTCAAAATTTAAATATTCCTTTAGAGCCGGAAGTACCTTATCAAGAATCAAATAATAATATAAAGACACAAAATTCTTATCAACCATCTTATAATAAAGATGAACCTAAAAAGAAATGTATTTTGTTTCTGAACATTATGGTAATATTTTTAATAGCTTTATTAGGTATTGGGGGAGCACTTTTTAGTAAAACATTAGTTAAAACAACACCAAGGCAAATATTTAATACGGTAATAAACAGTGTGTTTTTAAATACCACTACATTATTAGATAAAAATAATGATATTATAAACGGTACATTTAGTTTAAAATCTAATATAACAGGAGATAATATTGATAATACCAAACTAGAAATATTTAAGATATTAAATAATATTTTTATCAGTGCTGAATATGGTATTGATTATAAAAATAAAGTAGCCTTAGTATCTTTTAATAGTACTTACGAAGATGCTGAATTATTAAAAGCGAATGTTTACTTTAAAAATAATAAAGGTTATGTTTTATTAAATAATATTTATGATAAATATTTAAGTTCTGATATTGAAAATTATAATGATATGTTTACTAGATCTGAATATAGTGATGATCATAAAATTGTAATTGAAGAGATGCAAAAATCGTTAACTATTTCTTTAAAAGATGAATATTTTATTAAGGAAGAAACTGATGGTATTACGAAAAGTATATTATTTTTAAATAATAATAATAGTGTTGCATTAATAAAAGATATATTTACATATTTAGATAATAGTACTAAATTTAAAACTAGTTTAAGTAATGTTTTAAATACTGAAGAAAAAGAAATAAATAATTATATAAGAGAAGTTTTAGTTGAATTTAATGAACCGAGTAATTCTTCTAACATTATTAAAATAGCAATATATACTGATAATAAAACTAAAGAATTTAAAAAATTCGAAATTATAATTGAAGAAACTAACTCAGAAGAAATGGTTATAATAACTAAAAATAATATTAATAATTATAATTATCAATATTATTTAAATGCGAAAGAAGTTTACTCTGGAAATGTAACAATAAAAACTGAGGGAGAAAATACTAATATACAATATTCGATGACTATGGAAGGATATACTGTTGGTTTAAATATTAATTATTCTTTAAAATATAATGAAGTTATAAAAGAACTAGATGTTAGTAATAGTGTTGATTATGCGGCATTAACTGATGAAGATTTTAATAATATTTATAATAAATTAATTAATAATGCTGGATTTAATAAAATTTTTTCAATATATAAAGATTTAACTAGTCAGGTTATACAAACTAATGATATATGCTTTCAAGCTTATAATTGTCAAGAAGGATTAAGCGATATGCTGGATTGTAATTATATTGATAATGATGGTATTGAAACTACTATTCAATGTTCATCAGAGGATTATGTTAGTACAAATAATAATTAATGATTATAAAAGACACAAAAGTGCCTTTTATAATGGGCTAAATTAACATTTTTAAAAATTTTGCAAAATTAGCACTCATATATTGACAAGTGCTAAGTATAATATTATAATAGGTTTAGCACTTTTAAAAACGAGTGCCAATTTAAAGGAAAGTGATTTTATGAATACTCGCCAACAAGAACTATTAAAATTAATAATCGAGATTTATATTAAAACAGTTAAACCGGTTGGAAGTAAATCTTTAGTCAAAAAAATGAAATGTTCTAGTGCTACAATTAGAAATGATATGGCTTATTTAGAAACACTTGAATATTTAGAAAAAACTCATACTTCCAGTGGCCGGATTCCTAGCGAAAAAGGTTATAAATATTATGTTGATTATTTAATGAAACCTAAAGAATTAACTGGCGATGATGTTTTAAAATTACAAACTATATTAAATAATAAAGAATTAGTAGTAAGTGATGCGATATTAAAATGTATGGAAATAGTAAGTGAAATAACTAATTATACTAGTGTTGTATTGGGAAAAGATAGTTCTAATCATTTACTTAAACAAGTAAGCATTATACCAATAGATGATAATAAAGTAGTTGCAGTAGTGGTTACTAATACTGGACATGTTGAGAATAAACAGACTTTAGTACCTAGTAATATTAGTGTTAATGAGATAGTTAAATCATGTGAAATAATTAATAAAAATTTAATTGGAACTAAATTATCTGAAGTAAGTGCTAAATTGGAATATGAAGTAAAACCTATTATTGCGACTAAAATAAAACAGTATGAAGAAGTTATGAATTTCTTTCAAGAAGCATTTAATGATTTTACAGTTAAACAAAGTGATATATTTTTTTCGGGTAAAACTAATATCTTAAAACAACCTGAATATAATGAACCTAATAAAATTAAAGGTATTATTAGTAAACTTGAAAATGTAGATTTAGTAAAAAGAATAGAAACTGATCAAGAGGGAATAAATATTTATATAGGTGAAGAAAATAAATTTGATGATAATGTCACGATAGTAAAAACGAGTTATAAAATCAATGATGAAGAAGGAACGATGGCAATTATTGGACCTAAAAGAATGGAATATGATAAAGTGGTTATGCTACTTAATTATATAAAGAACTACTTAGAAAGGGATAAGGAATGAAAGAAGAAAAAATATGCGAAAAAGTTAATAAAGTAAAATCCAAAGATAAATTAAATTTATTTAAAGAACAGTTAGCTTTAGAAAAAGAAAAGGCTTTACGAGCACAAGCTGAAATGCTTAATTATCGAAAAAGAAAAGATGATGAAGTATCACAATTATTTAAATATGCTAATGAAGAACTAATTATATCATTATTACCTATTGTTGATAATTTTGAGCGAGCTATTAAGTTAGATGACAACGATCTTACTGATGAACTTTCAAAATTCTTAAATGGATTTAAAATGATTTATGGAAATTTAATTACGGTTTTAAATAATAATGAAGTAGTTGAAATCGATGCTCAAGGACAAGAATTTAATCCTAATATGCATCAAGCAATAATAACCGAAAAAGACGAAAATAAACCAGCTGGGGTAATCTTAGAAGTCTTACAAAAAGGTTATAAATATAAAGAAAAGGTAATAAGACCAGCCATGGTCAAAGTAAATGAATAGGAGAGTGAAATAAAATGGCAAAAATTATAGGAATTGATTTAGGTACTACTAATAGTGCAGTATCAGTAGTAGAAGGTGGAGAAGCAAAAATAATTGTTACTCCAGAAGGGGATAGAATTACACCTTCAGTAGTTTCTTCAAAAAATGGTGAAGAATTAGTTGGAATAACTGCTAAAAGACAAGCGGTAACTAATCCTGAAAATACTATATCTTCAATTAAAAGATTAATGGGTACTAGTAAAAAAGTAAAAATGGATGGAAAAGAATATACTCCTGAAGAAATTAGTGCTAAGATTTTAATGAAGCTAAAAAAGGATGCTGAAGATTATTTAGGAGAAAAAGTAACCAAAGCAGTTATAACTGTACCAGCATACTTTAATGATGCTCAAAGACAAGCTACAAAAAATGCTGGTAAAATTGCTGGTTTAGAAGTAGAAAGAATTATTAATGAACCAACTGCTGCTGCTCTTGCATATGGACTTGAAAAACAAGATGTAAATCAAACCGTATTAGTTTATGACTTAGGTGGAGGTACATTTGATGTATCAATATTAGAGTTAGGCGATGGTGTCTTTGAAGTTAAAGCAACAGCAGGAAATAATAAACTTGGTGGTGACGACTTTGATAATAGAGTTATGGACTACTTAGTAGCTGAATTTAAAAAAGAACAAGGAATTGATTTATCTAAAGATAAAATGGCTATGCAAAGAGTTAAAGATGCCGCTGAAAAAGCTAAAAAAGATTTAAGTGGTTTAGCTACTACTAATATTAATTTACCATTCTTAAGTCAAACTAGTGATGGACCAGTCCATATGGATTTAAATTTAACTAAAGCTAAATTTGAAGATTTAAATAGAGATTTATTTGATTCAACTCTTGTTGAAGTTAAGAAAACATTAAAAGATGCTAAATTAAAAGCTTCTGATATTGATGAAGTAATTTTAGTAGGTGGATCAACAAGAATTCCTTATATTCAAGAATTAGTTAAAAAAGAATTAGGTAAAGAGCCTAATAAATCAGTTAACCCTGATGAAGTAGTGGCAATGGGTGCTGCAATTCAAGGTGGAGTGTTAGCAGGTGATATTAATGATTTAGTTCTTTTAGATGTTACCCCTTTATCGCTTGGTATTGAAACTTTAGGAGATGTAATGACTGTTTTAATCGAAAGAAACACTACTATTCCGACCAGTAAAAGCCAAGTATTCTCAACTGCAGCGGATAGTCAACCAGCAGTAGATATCCACGTTCTTCAAGGTGAAAGACCAATGGCAGCTGATAATAAAACTTTAGGAAGATTCCAATTAGGTAATATTCCTCCAGCTCCAAGAGGTATTCCGCAAATTGAAGTAACCTTTGATATCGATGCTAATGGAATTGTTAATGTTAAAGCTAAAGATTTAGGAACCAATAAAGAACAATCTATTACTATAACAGCAAGTACTAACTTAACCGATGAAGAAATAGATAAAATGATGAAAGAAGCAGAAGCTAATAAAGAAGCCGATGAAAATCGTAAAAAAGAAGCAGATGCTAGAAATGAAGCTGATTCAGCAATATTTGCCACAGAAAAAGCTATTAAAGATCTTGGTGAAAAATTGCTTGATGATGAAAAGAAAGAAACTGAAGAAAAAATTGAAGCTGTTAAAAAAGCATTAGAAGATAAAGATGTTGATTCAATTAAAAAAGCAACTGAAGAATTAAATGAAAAAGCGATGGCTTTAGCAACAAAAGTTTATGAACAAGCAGCAAAAGAAGCAGAAGCTAATAAACCAAAAGATGATAATGAAACACCAAAAGATGATAATGTTGAAGAAGCAGAATTTGTTGAAGAAGAAAAATAATAAGAGTTCTAGTTAACCTAGAACTTTTTGATAGAAGGAGTTAAAAATGAACTACCAAAGCCGCAGTGAAATAGAAGAAAAATATAAATGGGACTTAACAAAAAGATATCAAAATGATGAAGCATGGGAAAAAGATTTTCAAAAATTAAAAAAATCTATCAATAAAATATTACCTTTTAAAAATGAAGTTTTAAAAAGTGAAAAAAATTTATTTGCTGCTTTAGAAATAAAGTTTGAAATAAAATGCAATTTAGAAAAACTTTATTGTTATGCTAATTGTAAACATGATGAAAATGTTGAAAATAATAAATATGCTTTAATGTTAAATAAAATAATATCTTTATCATATGAATTTTCCGAAAAAGAGGCTTATTTAACTCCGGAAATATTAAATGGAAGTAAATCCTTATTAAAAAAATATCTAGATTCTAAGCTATTAAAAAAATATAAGTTTTATTTATCTAATTTATTAAGAGAAAAAGATCATCATTTAAATGAAAAAGAAGAACAAATCATTGCTAAATTAACATCTACTAGGTCGGTATATGAAAATCTTAGTACTGTCTTAACTAATTCTATTATTGATTACGGAAAAATAATGGTTGATGGTCAGGAAATAGAATTATTAAATAGTAATTATCGTCAAATAATTACTAATAAAAATCGCAAGACAAGAAAAGAAGCCTTTTTAAAATTAACTAATAATTTAAAAAAATATGAAGCTATTTATGGTATGAATTTAATTTCTAGTATGAAACAAGCTAAAAGTTTATCAGAAATATATAAGTTTAAATCATTACTAGAAATGGATTTATTCTCATCTAATATTCCCGAAAAAGTAGTTAGTAATTTATATGAGATAATCGAAAAAAGATTAGATATTTATCAAAAATATTTTAAAATGATTAAAACAAATTTAGGTCTAGATGAACTTGAGTATTATGATAAAGATGCTCAGTTAGTTTCATCTGAGAAAAAATTTTCCATTGAAGAAACAAAATCTATTTTAATTAAATCCTTAGAAGTATTAGGAAAAGATTATACTAAGTTATTAAATAAAGCATTTGCTGAGCGTTGGATTGATTTTGGGTGCTATAAAGGAAAAACATCTTTAATATATTCAATATGTAATTATGGAGATAATCCCTTAGTTCTTACTAATTATTTAGGTAAATTTAATGATATAAGTACGCTAGCTCATGAATTAGGTCATGCTCTTCATTCTTATTTAAGTATGGAGCAACCTTATCACGAATTCTACCATGATATCTTAACTGCCGAGGTAGCGTCACTTACAAATGAAATATTATTTTCTAATTATGTTATTAATAATAGTGATGATAAAGATTTAAAATTAACTGCTATTTATAATATTCTTCATACTATTCAAAACAATTTATATGATGCTTGTTTAGAAGGTAAACTTGAAAATGAAGTATATGCTATCTTGGAAAGTGGTAATGAAGTTAGTACCGAAATGTTAAACGAAATGATTTATAAATTTAGAAAAGAATATTATGGAAGTTCTGTTAAAATTAATGATAATATAAGTACAATGTGGATCAGAAGAATGCATTATTTCAATCCTTATTATTTATTTAAGTACGCTACTGGAGTATCAAGTGCAATTTATATATCTAAGAAGATATTAAATAATGAAGATAATATAAAAGAAAAATATTTAAAATTTTTAAAAAAAGGTGGATCAAACTACCCAACTGAGTTACTTAAAGAAATGGGAGTAGATTTAACCAAACCAGAAGTAATAAATGAAGCTATTAATTATATGGATTATTTAATAGATGAATTTAATAAGATAAGTGAGGAATAATAAATGGCAAAAAAAGATTATTATGATATTTTAGGTGTTAGTAAAACAGCCAGTGAAGCCGAAATAAAAAGTGCTTTTAGAAAAAAAGCTAAAGAATATCATCCCGACGTTAATAAAGACCCTGGAGCATCAGAAAAGTTTAAAGAAATTGGTGAGGCTTACTCAATACTAGGTGATGCTAATAAACGTCAAAAATATGATCAATTTGGACCAAGTGCCTTTGAAAATAATTCTGGTGGCTTTGGAGGTTTTTCAGGAGGTTTTGGTGGCTTTGATTTTGAAGATTTGGATTTAGGAAGTATTTTCGAACAATTTATGGGTGGGAGTTTTTCATCTAATAGAGGAAGAAATTCAAAAAGAAAAACTAAAGGTGAAGATTATCTTATTAAAATTAATTTAACCTTTGAAGAAGCTGTTTTCGGAACCGAAAAATCATTTGAATTAAATATTAATGAATTATGTTCAGCATGTAATGGTGAAGGTGGTCATGATAAAGAAACCTGCTCACATTGTAATGGTAGAGGTAGAATTATTACTGAGCAAAGAACTATTTTAGGTATGATGCAAACTGAAACAACCTGTCCTTATTGTAATGGAAGTGGCGATATTTTTAAGAATGTTTGTAGTACATGTAAAGGAAAACAAACCATCAAGAAAAATAAAACCATTAATTTAAGAGTTCCTAAAGGAATTGATAATGGCGATCAAATGAGAATGTCAGGAAAAGGTTCTGTTGGCATGAATGGGGGACCAAATGGTGATATTTATATTGACTTTACTGTAAAAGAGCATGAATTATTTAAAAGAGATGGCAAAGATATCTATTTAGTTGTTCCTCTTTCGATAACAGAAGCCACTTTGGGAGTAACTAAAAAAATTCCGAGCTTATATAAAACCGAAAAATTCACCTTTTCAGCAGGTACCCAAAATAATCAAAGTATTCGCATAAAAGGTAAAGGTATTGAAGATGAAAAGACTAGATCAGTAGGGGATTTATTTTTAATAACTAATATAATAATACCTACAAAAATTGATCGTAAACAAAAATCATTATTTAATGATTTAGATGATACTAATTTAAAAACTGATTCAATATTTAAAAATTTTGATAAATATTTATAAAGTAATAATTATTTTATTGCTTTTTTTTACAAAAAAAGTATGATTTATTTTATTTAATAATATTATTAAATAATAAATTATGTTATAATTAAGCGGGTGATGTATATGAGAAAAAAAGATGATTTAAATCAAAAAAAAGCAGGTAAAGATGTCTTTTTAGATTACATGCCCTATATAATAATAATTATTTTAGTAATAATATTAAGAACATTTATTGCAACTCCAGTTAGAGTAAATGGTACTAGTATGGAATCGACTCTTCATAATGGTGAAACAATGATTTTAAATAAAATAGCTATGAAATTAAAAGGTGTTGATAGATGGGATATAGTAGTTATTAAAACAGGAGATACCTTTTTAATAAAAAGAATTATTGGATTACCTAATGAAACTGTTAAATATAAAGATGATAAATTATATATTAATGATAAAATAGTCAAAGATAAATATTCTTTATCTAAAACTGAAGATTTTAAAAAAATAAAAGTTGGAAGTGATGAATACTTTGTTATGGGAGATAATAGATATGTATCTCAAGATAGCAGAATAATAGGTCCTATTAAAAAAGATGAGGTAAAAGGTAAAACAAATATAATATTATTTCCTTTAGATCGTATTGGTTTAGTAGAGTAATGAATATATATGTAGTAAAATCTTTTTCATTAAGGATATTATATGATGAAATAAATAAAATTATTAAAGATAGTTCTAATGTTGTAAGAATGAATATGGATGAGTGTTCAATAATTGATTTAATTAATGAATGTTCATATTATTCCTTTATTAAAGAACATAAATATGTTATTGCAAATAAATTTAAAATTAATAAAGATAATATTAAATTAGAAGATTATATAAATAAACCTAATAATGATACGACTTTGATATTAATTTCTGATTTAATTGATAAAAGAAGTACTTTATATAAAACATTAAGTAATAATGCTAAAATAATTATTATTGATGAAATTAAAGACCTTAATAATAAAATATATAACTATTGTAAAAGTAATAATATTGAAATTGATTACAGTGCTATAAATAAATTACTAGAAAACAATTTAAATAACTATGATCTTGTTTTAAATGAAATTGATAAGATTAGTATTATTACTAATAAAATAAATACTGAGATAGTAAATAAATACTCTTTAAAATTGATTTCGGAAGATAATTTTGAATTTTGTGATGCCGTTATTAGAAAAGATTATAAAAAAATTAATATTTATTTAAATGAATTTATTACTTTAAAACAAGATGTATCTCCTTTTATAGGATTGCTTGCTACACAATACCGAATAATATATGCTGTAAAACATTTACAAGGAAGTAATGAGGAAATATCTAAGTTGTTAGAAATTCATCCTTACAGAGTAAAATTAGCCAAAGAAAAAGGTTTTTTATATACTTTAGATGAATTACAAAAAAAATTATTAGATTTAACTGAACTAGATTATAGTATAAAAACTTTAAATATTGATAAATATTTATTATTAAAAATATTTATTATAAATATTTAAAATAATACCACTTTAAAAGTGGTATTATTTTAATATATTTTTTATTTTTTCAGTATTTTTAAAATTAAATTTAGCTATTTCTTTTAATTTTTCTAAACCATATTTTTTAACTATTAAAGCACCTTGTTTATCTACAATTTCTCCAGCACCTTTATTTAAAAAAATATTCATACTATTACCTAGTTTTTCCATTTCTTTAATAAATAAGTATCTACTTATAATGGAAGCAACAGCAACACTTAAACATTTATCTTCTGCTTTGGTAACAAAAGTAATTTTTGTAATTTTATCTTTTATATTATATATATAAGTGAAATAATTTCGAGGGTGGCAGAATTGATCAACAACAATATATTTATATTCAAAATTATTATTATTTACTATATTATATAATACTTTATTATGCATAATAGCTTTAATTTTATTTAAATTATCATTTGTATTATTATATTCTTTATTAGTAAGTATTTCACTTACATAAGGAATTTTATTTATTAATATTGGTCCTATTTTTAAAATTGTATCATCGGTAATCTTTTTAGAATCTTTGACTCCTAAATCATTTAATAAATTTATATGTTCTTTGCCCACATAAGTAGCAGTTACAATAACTGGTCCAAAATAATCTCCTGTACCAACTTCATCAGAACCAATTGTCGGAACACCTATAAATCTATGATCAGTTTCTTTTTCTTTTTTATCTTCTTTTAATTTTTTATCTTGTTCTAATTCTTTTTTAATATCACGATTATTTAAAGAAAGTTCTAAATCAATCCACATATTAGCATCTATATCAGCACTTATGCCTTGAAACATTACTTTATTTGATTGATATAATGTTATAATAGTTTCGCCTTCATCAGCTTGGAATATTGCATATGGAGGAGTTTTAACTCTTTTAAGATTATCATAATAATCAATCATTTTATTTTTAATATTATCACTAACTTTATATACTATAGTCAAACTTATCACCAAAAATATCATACCATATTTTAATTAATAATTCTTTCTTTTTTTTGTTCTTTGATATATAATTAATACTAGGATGTGATAATATGAATTTTATTGATATCATAATTTTAATATTAATATTATATTCAGGCTTAATAGGATTTCGAAAAGGAATTATAAATAGTGTTGTTATATTGATAGGAACTTTATTAATATTTATTTTAGCGTTTCATTTAAAAAATCCCATATCAGTTTTTTTATATGAACATTTTCCTTTTTTTACATTAGGAGGAAAGTTTGCAGGCGTAACTGTATTTAATATTTTAATTTATGAAGGAATAAGTTATTTAATAACTATATTTGGGCTTGTTCTTATCTTAAAAATATTTACTAAAGTAACTGGTGTTGTTGGTGGATTAGTTAATAATACCTTAATATTAGGATTTCCTAGTAAGATATTAGGGGCTATAATTGGACTAATACAAGGTTATGTAATAGCGTTTATTGTGGTTTTTATACTAAGTTTAGTAAGTAGTACATCAAGTAAAGTAAATGAAAGTAATTATGGCAATATGTTACTTGAAAAAACTCCTTTGCTATCTGAAATAGTAGGTGATACTTATAATTCAATAACTGAAATATATAAAATATGTACCAAATATGAAAATGAAGCAAATAAAGATGAAGCAAATTTAAAAAGTTTAGATGTATTATTGAAATATGAAATTCTAGATATTGAATCAGCAGAAAAATTAGTTGAAACAGAAAAGATTATAATTCCAAGAGCTGAAGATATAATAATAAAATATAAGGAGGTTTTATGAAGATTTTAGAAAATGAAAATTTAGAAGATGTACTTACTAATGATTTAACTTTAGTTGATTATTATGCTGATTGGTGTGCACCTTGCCGAATGTTATCAGAAGAATTAAATAAATTAGATAGTGCTAAAGTAATAAAAGTAAATACTGATTTATATCAAGATTTATCTAGATCTAAAGGAGTAATGTCAATACCATATGTTGAAATTTATAAAGATAAAGAATTAATAAATACATTTACTGGTTTTAAAACTAAAACTGAAATAGATAAAATACTTAAAGAGATTTAAGTATTTTATCTATTTAATATTTAAATTTACTTGCACCGTTAATATTTGAGTGTTATAATATCAATAGTTTTTGAAGGGAGGGAAATATATTGACTAGAGTTGAAGTTAGAAACGGTAACCTTGATGGAGCATATAAAAGATTTAAAGTTCAAGTTGCCAAATCTGGTGTCCCTTCTGAAATAAAAAAGCATAAACATTATGATAAACCTGGGGTAAAGAAAAGAAATGAGAAAAAAGAAATGATAAAAAATTCTCGAAAAAAGAAGTCTCGTGATTAGTTATATTTTAAGTAACCTTTAATAGGCTACTTTTTTTTGCATATAATTATAGAGGTGAAGATAATGCTTGAAGTTATTAATAACGCCTTAAGTAATAATGATTTTTATATTTGTTTATATAACAATAATGTTTATATTTATAATTATCAAGAAATAATTAGTTTTAATAATGATTTAATAAAAGTTAGACTTAAAAATAAAATTGTTAAAATAAAAGGAAGTAAAATGTTAATTGAAAAGATGCATCTTCATGAATTATTAATTAAAGGTTCGATAGATAGTGTATCTTATGAATAGTTTTATAATTATTGAAGTAAAAGGTTATATTGATAGATTTATTAAAAAATTAATAAAAAATCATATAAGTATTTATAATATTAATTATTTAAGTAATGATAAAATTTTAATTAAAATAAATTTACATGATTATAAAGTAGTTAAAAGACTAGGATATCTTAGTAAAATTAAAATAATTAAATATAAAGGGTCTGAAGGAATTAAAAAACATATTAGAAATAATATTTATATTTATATTATTATTTTATTATGTTTTGCTTTAATGGATATATTAACTAGTTATATTGTTAAAATTGATATTATTCATGAAAATTCACAAGTGAGAAAATTAGTTAAAGAAGAATTAAAAACTTATGGAATAAAAAGATTTTCTTTAAAAAGAGAATTTGATGATTTAGAAAAAATAAAAAATAAAATTTTAGATAATAATCGTAATAAATTAGAATGGATTAGTATTACTAGAAAAGGTATGATATATGAAATTAGAATTGAAGAAAGAATAATTACTGATACATCTAAAGAAGAAGGACATCGCCATCTAATTAGTTACAAAAATGCTTTGATAACAAAAGTAATATGTACAAAAGGTGATCTTTTAGTACGTAGTGGAGATTATGTAAAAAAAGGTGATATTTTAATATCGGGGGAAATTAAATTATTTGATGAAGTAAAAGGCAATATTTTAGCTACTGGAGAAGTATATGGTGATGTTTGGTATACTAGTGATATACGCTTTCCTCTTTATTATGAAGAAAAAACATTTACTGGAAAAAAGAGATTTAATTTAAGTATTAATAATAAAATCTTATTTAAAAATAAATATCAATATTTTGATCAAACTGGAGTTAGAAAAATAAAAATTCTAGGATTTAATTTTTCCTTTTATAATGAAGAAGAATATTTAATAAAAACTAAAAAATATAATGAAAAAGAAGCTGAAAAAAATGCTATTAATAAGGTATTATTAGAATTTAATAAAAAATTAAATGGTAAAGGTAAAGTTATTAGTCAAAAAGTTTTGAAAAAAGAACAAAATAATAGTACAATAAATATAAGTATATTTGTTATTACTAATGAATTAATTAGTAAACCATTATATTATCAAATTGGAAGTGAGATAAATGATACCAAAAATAGCAGTTGATGTTGTATATGAATTATGGCCTATGCTAATATTGTTTTGTATTGTTTTAATTACGCTAAGAGTATTCTATTTAAAAAATTATCAAAAGCCATTTATATTATATAAAGAACTTATTAGTTTATGTTTTCTTATTTATATATTATTATTATTTGAACTTGTTACAAGTACTGATTTTAATTCTTATAGTAATAATTTTATTCCTTTTAAAGAAATATTTAGATATGATTTAACTAGTCCCTTATTTTATCGTAATGTTTTAGGTAATGTATTATTATTACTACCTTTTGGTTATTTTACTTCTTATTATGTTAAAGTTAATAAGTATTATATTAATTTTATAATTACTTTTGTAACTAGCTTTTCCATTGAATTTATTCAAAGTAATATAGGGAGAAGTTTTGATATAGATGATATTATTTTAAATATGATTGGTGGTTATCTAGGATATTTATTATATAAAATATCCAGTAAATTAATGGTTAAATATTCAGTTAAAATTAAAAATAATATCTTAATTAATATTATAAGTATTATCGTTATATTAGTGCTTATTTATATTATTTTGTCTATATATGGAGTAAGATTATGAATGAATATTTTATAGAAGATAAATATCATTATCAAGATTATAAATATTTATATCGAATTATAGATAGTGCTTTAAATAAATTAAAATTAAATAATGTTTCCTTTTCAATTATTTTAACTGATGATCAAGAAGTTAAAGATTTAAATAATAAATACCGAGGCATAAATAATACAACTGATGTTTTAAGTTTTGCTTTAAATGATCAAGGAAGTATTAATTTACCTATAAATTTATTAGGAGATATATATATATCAATACCTAAAATGAAGGAGCAAGCTATTAATTATAAAACAGGAGAAAAAAGAGAATTATCATTTCTTATTATTCATGGTTTGCTTCATTTATTAGGTTATAATCATCTTACTGAAGAAGATGAAAAAATTATGATATCACTACAAAAGGAGTTATTGAAATGAAAAAGAAACGCAGAATAAATATTAAAAGATTGGATAAATCATTTAAATATGCATTTGATGGTTTTAAATTTGCTTATAAAACTGAACCTAATTTAAAAATTCATACCTTTTTTGCTATATGTGTATTAATCGGAGGCTTTTTATTAAAAATTAGTACCTTAGAATGGATATTTTTAGTAGCAATAATTGGTTTAGTAATAGGAGCTGAATTATTAAATACAGCTATTGAGCATTTAGTTGATTTAGCTACTCAAGAATATAAACGAAAAGCTATGCTTGCTAAAGATACTGCAGCAGCATATGTAATGATTTTAAGTTTAACAGCTGTAGCTATTGGAATAATTATTTTTTTACCTAAAATAATTAATATTATAAAGGAGTTAATAACATGAAAGAAAACTTAGAAAAAATCATTAATAATTCTTATAGTCCTTATTCTAAATTTAAAACAGCTTGCATTGTTAAAATGACTAATGGTCAAGAATTTATTGGCGTTAATGTCGAAAATGCTTCATTTAAGAATGGTTTATGTGCTGAACAAGTGGCAATATCTACTGCAATTGCTGAAGGATATTCAAAAGTTGATTTTGATGAGTTACATATCTATGGTGATACTAATAATTTTACTTATCCTTGTTTTTTATGTAGACAGTTATTATTAGAATTTTTTGATCTTAATAAAAAAATTTATATTTATAAAAAAACAGGAAATGTCCAAATATTAACAGTGAAAGAATTATGTCCTTATCCTTATCAATTAGAGGAGGTTAAAAATGGTCAATGAATTAGAAAGATTACTAAGTAATTCTTATGCTGCATATGATTATAAATGTTTTAGTTCAATTGTAGTAATGAAAGACGGTAAAACCTTTAGTGGTGTTACCGTAAAAAATCAAATATTTAGGGACGCGATATATGCTGAGCAAGCTGCTATTGCAAGAGCAGTAAGCGCTGGATATAAATACGGTGATTTTGAAAAAATATATATAATGGTAGGTACAATAAATATAAATGATTTAAAATATCTAAATAAAGATGTTATAATTGAATTTATGGAACCTGATGCTCAGGTTTGGTTATATGATGAAAATCGTAATTACCGAGTTATGAAAGTTGGCAATTTATTATTTAACATATATTAATTAAGAAAGGAGTATCTATATGAAAAGTGGATTTGTAAGTATAATCGGAAGACCTAATACCGGTAAAAGTACTTTAATTAATACTATTATTAATAATCATATTGCGATTGTTAGTAATGTAGCTGGAACAACTAGAAATACAGTTCAAGGAGTGTATAATGATGATGATACACAAATCGTTTTTATAGATACTCCTGGAATCCATAAACCAAAAGATAGATTAGGAAAATATTTAAATCGGCAAAGTTATAGTTCACTTTCAGAAACAGATGTAATATTATTTGTAGTTGATGCATCTACTGGAGCTGGAACAGGGGATAAATTTATAATTGAAACCTTAAAAAATGTTGATATTCCTGTCATATTAGTATTAAATAAAATTGATAAACTAAATGATGATGGTATTATAAATGCTATAAGGCAATATAAAGATTTATATCATTTTTCGGAAATAATCCCAATAAGTGCTATGAATAATGATAATATCGAAAGATTAATTAAATTAATTAAAAGTTATTTAACTGATTCTATTATTTATTATGATGATGGAACAATTACTAATACAAATGTTGAATTTATGGTAGCAGAATTAGTTAGAGAAAAAATACTTAATTTAACCAATGAAGAAGTACCTCACTCAATTACATGTGCAACATCTTATTATAAAGATAAAGGTAGTTTAGTAGAAATATATGTTGATATAATAATAGATAGAGATTCATTAAAAAAGATTATAATTGGTAAACAAGGAACTATGTTGAAAAATATTGGAATTTTAGCTCGAACAGATATTGAAAGCTTATTAGGTAAACAAATTTACCTCCAATTATTTGTTAAGACAATAAAGAATTGGCGAGATAAAGAAAAATATTTAAAAGAATTAGGATTTAAAGAAAACGAATAGGTGGTAATTATGGCAGGAAAAATAACGGAAAAAACATTAAGAGGAAAAGAAGCTTTTGAACTTTATATAAAAAATAATGGTGATCAAAGTATATATGCATATCTTACTAATAAATATGGTTTAGCTGTATCTACGATTAGAGGAAATATTTATCATTATAAAAATAGAGTAATTAGTCCTAAACCAACTAAAGAAGAAATAGAATTATATGAAGAAATTGTTAGAATGAAACATACTCAAATTGCCAAAAGAGTTGTATCATCATATCAAGAAAAAATATCAGATAATTTTGATAAGGATTTAATAAATGATATTCTAAATATAAAATATACTAAAGAATTAATTACTTATGCTATTAAATCACAATATATGATATCAGAAATGTTTAAAAATATAGATAGTGCTATTAAGTATTATGGATATAATGAAGAAGAAGTAAGCAAATTAAATAAAATAAAAGAAGTTATCGAACTAAATCGCAAATTAATAAATGATGATAGAAGAATAAATGCTAGAGAAAAAGTAACTTCTATAAATAATGAAAAAAATGTAAATATAATTGGTAATATTTTAGAAGAAGTATTAATTAAGGGAATAGAAAATTTAGAAAAAATCATTTTAGATTCAGGTATAAGACGTAGTACATTTGATAAATGTTTACCTTTGCTAGCCAATGGAACTGAATTAGAGCAAACTTTATATAATCAATATAATACTTTGCTAGCAAATGAAAATAAATTGTTAGAACAAAACTATTTGCAAATGATTTATTATCTAACAAATGGTATCATAAAAAATGGCATTAATACTTATTTTAATTTATTAGATTATTTTCGCATGACAAGATTAAATCCTATTGAATTCCAAAGGCAGGGACATAAATTAATTAAAAGTAATATTATAACTAGAAGAGAATTTAAATTAGTTTATTCGTTCTTTAAATTATATGAAACTTCAATTCGAATACTTTCACATGAAGAAGCTTTGGATTATTATTATTCTATATCAGGAGTAACAGTAACAAGAGAACAAAAAGAAATGATAATTAATTATTTAGAAAATGAACTGGGAATAAAACTATATACTAGTGTTTTTCAAAGTGCATGTGACGAATTATTAAAAGGAACTTTAATAATAAAAAGTTTAGCTCATGTATAGATATTAAAAATTTCTCCCAATATATAAATAGAAAGGTATTGGGAGAAATTTATGAATAAAAAAGAAGCTTGGGAAATGTTTAAAAAGACTGGGAAAATAGAATATTATTTAAAATATAAGAGAAGTGAAAAATAAATGCTTAAAGAAATAGAAGGTATTATAATTAGTGAAATAAATTATGGAGAAACTAGTAAAATA
This sequence comes from Bacilli bacterium, assembly GCA_028684435.1. Taxonomy (GTDB): domain Bacteria; phylum Bacillota_I; class Bacilli_A; order RF39; family UBA660; genus DUUS01. The sequence goes on along the minus strand of JAQUFX010000003.1, from coordinate 17,757 downwards.
ATAAATATATTAACTAAAAATGGTATAGTTGGAGTAATGGCTAAAGGATCAAAATCTTTAAAAAGTCCCTTAAGAAGTTATACCCAAAAATTTACTTATGGTAAATTTTATCTTTATTATAAAGAAAACAAATTATCTATTTTAAAATCAGTTGATATTATTAATGATTTAATTAACATAAAAACTAATATTGAATTAATTGGTTATTTGTCATATATATCAGATTTAACTTATCAAGTAATGAAACAAAATTATGATGAAGATTTATATAATATCTATATAAATGCCATCTTAAAAATAAATGATGGTTTAAATGCAAAAATAATATGTAATATTGTTGAATTAAAAGCACTTGATTATTTAGGAGTTGGAATTAACTTTAATACTTGCACTAAATGCGGCAATACTAAAAATATTATTACTATTAATCTTGATGAAGGTGGTTATATTTGTAAGAATTGTTATAATAATGAAAAGCGTTTTGATGAAAAAACGATTAAAATGTTAAGAATGTATTATTTAGTGGATATATCTTCTATTAGTGATTTAAAAATAAGTGAAAAAGTTATTAATAATATAAATGATTTTATCAATATATATTATGAAAGATATACTGGTTTATATCTAAAAAGTAAAAAATTTTTAGATTCAATAACAGCTTAAATTTATTTGGAGGTTTTTTATGAAGTGTAATTTACAAAGAAAAAAATTATTTATCTTGGGATGCTACTTTTATGATAATGGCATTGGTAATTGAAAAAAGAAGTAAAGACCTTCTACTCAAGTTGGAGCATGTATAGTAGAAATTGATAATCGTATTTTACCACTAGGATATAATGGAACTCCGAACGGATTTTTAGATTCAGAATTTCCATGGAGTAAAGAAGGCAAAAGTTTAGAAACTAAATACCTTTATGTTATTCATGCAGAACGTAATGCTATTTTAAATTATCGTGGTAATAAAAAAGATTTGGAAGGATCAAAGTTATATACATCATTATTTCCTTGCAATGAATGTGCTAAAGAAATAATTCAAACTGGTATAAAAGAAGTAATATATGATTGTGATAAATATGCTAATACTGATGAAGTAATAGCATCTAAATTAATGTTTGATAAATGTAATATTAAATATCGAGAAATTACTAATGAAGTAAGAAAAGAAATAAAAAAATTTATATTATAAACCACTATTTAAAAATAGTGGTTTTGATGTTATACTTTTTTAAGTAAGGAAGTGAATATATGAATTTAAGAGATTTATATATTAATTATTTTATAAATAAAGAACATAAATTTATTCCATCAGCTCCAATAGTACCTGAAAATGATGCCAGTGTTTTATTTAATACTGCAGGTATGCAACCTTTAATACCATATTTAATAGGCAAAAAGCACCCTTATGGTACTAGACTGGTTAATTATCAAAAATGTGTTAGAACTAACGATTTAGATTCTATTGGAGATAAAACTCATCATACATTTTTTGAAATGTTAGGTAACTGGTCATTAGGTGATTATTTTAAAAAAGAATCAATAGCTTTTAGTTTTGAATTTTTAACTAAAGTATTAGAAATACCTGCTCAAAAATTAGCAATATCAGTTTTTGAAGGGAATAAAAATATACCTAGAGATGAAGTAAGCGCTAATTATTGGCTAGATTTAGGAATAAGTAAAGATCGAATTGTTTATTTAGGAATGGATGATAACTTTTGGATTGCTGGTGAATATGGTCCTTGTGGAGGAGATACGGAAATTTTTTATTTTCGGAGCAATGATGAAATTCCTAAAAAGTTTGATCCTAAAGATGATAGATGGGTAGAAATTTGGAATAATGTTTTTATGGAATATAATAAAAATAAAGATGGAACATTCACTGAACTATCTAATAAAAATGTTGATACTGGCATGGGTTATGAAAGAGTAGTTGCAATTCTTGAAGGAAAAGATGATAATTATACATCATCAGTTTGGAAAGATATAATTGATAAAATTAGTGAAATATCTAATTTACCTTATAAAGGTAATGAAAAATCAATGCGCATAATTGCTGATCATATCAGAACTTCAGTCTTTATTCTTGCTGATAATGCTGGAATTAAACCTACAAATACTGATCAAGGTTATATATTAAGAAGATTAATAAGAAGAGCGATAAGGCATGTTAAAATACTAAATATTGATATTAATAGTAATTGGGAAGAATTAATTGCTAATCTGATTATCAATAAATATTCTAAATATTATAGTGAACTTAGTGAAAATAAAAACAATATATTAGATGAATTAAAAAAAGAAAAAGAAAGATTTAATAAAACTTTAGAAAAAGGTTTAAAAGAATTTTCTAAAGTGCTTAAATTTTCTAATGGGATAATTGAAGGAAAAGATGCCTTTAAACTATATGATACATACGGATTTCCTATTGAATTAACTGAAGAAGTAGCTAAAGAAAAAGGTTTAATTGTAGATACAGAAAGTTTTAAAATTAAATTTAAAGAGCATCAAGAAAAATCAAGAATTGGAGCAATAGGAAAATTTAAAGGTGGTATGGGGTCTAATGGCGAAATAGAAACTAAATACCATACTGCAACTCATTTATTAAATGCAGCTTTAAAAGCTGTTGTTAATAAAGATATTCATCAAAAAGGATCTAATATTACTGAAGAAAGATTAAGATTTGATTTTAATTGTGATCATAAATTAAGCAATGAAGAATTGCATAATATTGAAGATTTAGTCAATAAGTGGATTAAAGATGAAGTAGATGTCACTGTAAATGAAATGAATAAGGATGAAGCGTTAAAAATTGGAGCTGAATGTATGTTTATTGATAAATATCCAAATTTAGTTAATGTTTATTTTATTGGTGAGATATCTAAAGAATTATGCGGAGGACCACATGTTAAAAATACTAAAGAATTAGGTAATTTTAAAATTATTAAAGAAGAAGCATCTTCGGCAGGGATTAGAAGAATTAAAGCTATTTTAAAATAGCTTTCAGACTGATGACAAAAGCATTTGAGAATACGTTAAAAAACTGGTGTTTTGAGTCTTTTATATATACTATATTTTATTAAATTTTCTTAAACACGATATTTTTTGATATAACAGTTTATTAAAAAATAAACCAATTACTTAAAACGGTAAAATTTATTTTAAGAATTAAAAAGTCAAGTACAACAATTAAGAAATATAAAATATAATTAAATTAGTAATTATTCTTGATGGAACATTTCACTAGGAGTATTCCGTTTTTAATGTTTTTCTAAAATAATTGCTCATCAAAATAAATATCTTTTTTTTATTTTTTGTTTCACTTCAAATTTAAATTAACAGTTAAAATATATTTGTACTTTTTTACATTTTTATGTTATATTAATTTTAATAGGTTAAGCAGTTATTTAATACTTTAGTATTTTTGCTGCTTTTTTTGTAGAATAATACGATTAGGTTAGTTTATAGGGGTAAAAGATGGAAAATATAAAAAGTGAAGTAGTAATTAGTTTAGAAAGAATTGAAAAAAAGTATTACAAAAAAATGAAAAAAATTGTTGCATTAACAAATGTGAATTTAGAATTTAGAAAAGGTAACTTTTATGCTATTAAAGGACAAAGTGGTAGTGGTAAATCTACTTTGATAAATATATTAGGTTTAATAGATAATTTTGATAACGGTACCTATCATTTATTAAATAACGACATTACAGTATTGTCCGATAAAGAATTATCCAAATTAAGAATGAAAAATATAGGTTTTATATTTCAAGATTTTCACTTAAATGATTACTTAAAAGCATTTGAAAACGTAATAATTCCAATGATAATAAATAAGGATATAGATAAATCTAAAAGAAACGAAAAAGCCCAAGAATTATTAGACATTGTAGGTTTAAGTGATAGATTTAATCATTTTCCGAATGAACTTTCTGGTGGGGAGCAGCAAAGGGTTGCTATAGCTAGAGCACTAGCAAATGATCCAAGTATTATTCTTGCTGATGAGCCAACTGGTAATTTAGATAAATTAAATGAAAAAATAGTTTTTGAAAAATTACAAGAACTAGCAAAAAATGATAAATGTGTTATCGTTGTAAGTCATAGTGATGAAGTAAACAAGTATGCAGATATAATCCTAACGATGGAAAATGGTGAATTCATTGGTGAAGAACAATGAATATAAAAGATTTATTAAAAATAATATTATTGAAAACAATAAGGAATAAAAATCTCGTTTTCTTTTATTCAATAATAATCCTATGTAATATATTAATTATTACTACTCTAACCTTTTATTTTAATTATAATTCTTTCACGGAGAATCTTATAAATAAAAATATAGGATTTAGAACATTAAATGTTACAGCTAATGAAAACTTAAATGATGAAATTTCAAATAAAATACTAAATATTAACCACGTTGTTGATGTATATAGTTCAGAATATCACTCGATTACGGTCATTTCATCAGATTTCAAGAATGATAATTTATCTGGTGTAGTGGAATTAACATATGGTGCAAAATCTATGTTACCAAGTAATATTATCGGCAGATCAATTAAAGATAATGAAAAAAACGTAGCTATATGTCCAATAAATTTTTTCCCAGATGACCTAGCTTCCGATTTGTTTATTAATAAAGATTTTATAATTGACGGGCACGATATATTAGATAAAGAATTTTCCGTAGAGTATTATTCTTATAGATTTGAAGACACCAATTTAATTCAAGAGCAAAAATTTGAAAAAAAATTTAAAATAGTTGGACTATACGATAGTAAAGTTGTTATGAATAATAAAAATCAATGTTATATTCAGGTTTCAGATATAAAAGAAATATTAGAAACAACTATTCCCAAAAATATTAATGAATATGTAAGTTCGTATTTAGTAGTAATAAATGATTTGGACAATATCGGATATGTAAAAGAAGAACTAGCAAACATTGGTTATACTGATACAGAAACTAAAAATTTCATTAATCTTAGTTTTATTAATATGATTATGATTTCTTGCGTTTCTATTTCTACTATAATAATATTTGCAATGTAATACTTACTATATCATATATTAAAAAAAAGTTTATGAACGAAATACATATTTTAGGCATAATGAGAGCCATAGGATATGATAAAAAGGATATAAAAAATATCTATATATTAGAATCAACATTTATAATAATGTTTACATATTTAATTGGGATAATCTTATTTTTTCTAATATATTTTATTCTTAAAAATACAATTTTGGCTTCATTAATTTATAGTGGTATAACAATACATATTAATGCTTATATATTCTTAATATCATTTTTAATGGTTGCTGGTATTATATTTATTATTAGTTTATATTTTTTAATAAAATACATAGACTCAAATATTATTTCATTATTAAAAAGTGGGGAGTAGATTATGTTAGCATTAAAGGGTTTTTTTAGAAAAAAAAGCACGAAAGTATATTGTGCTATTCTAAGTATATTACTAATTACTATTATTATATTATTTTCTTTTACAAAATACTGTTTAAATGAAATCAATAAAGAAATATATAATAAATCTGTATATTTAGTTATTAGTAAAAATGATTATTATGATATTTTAAAAGAATTTAAAGCTCTTAGTTATGTTTCACGAGTATTATCTCTTACTCCTAATAGCGAATGCGAACCTTTAAAAGATAATTCATATGAGGGTTATGACCTATCAACAAATATATATGGAATTATTAAAAATAATTTTACCTGGAACGACTTCAAATATATAAATTATGACAACATAATAATATATCCTAATTCTATGCGAGATGAAGTAAAATTAAAAGATAACCAAATTGCTATTTCTATAGCACCAAATCTAAAAAATGATTATAAGAATTTTATGGATAAACTAGTCGGCAAAAAAATAAGCTTTTTAGATAATGATAATAAAATAGAATTTATTGTATCTGAATTTTATTATACTAATTTTTCGGAAATGACTATTTCAGATAAGATGTTTAATGAATTAAAGAATAATGATTTATATATATATGATGTAAAAATACAAGATCATAATGATATATATCCCATTGAATCAAAATTAAGAAATATAAATGATGTTAATACCATTTTTACTACAATAGGAAGTGATTTTGATAGTATAAATAAGTATTCTAATATGGTAGATACATTAAATAAATTTGCTTATTCAATATTAGTGGTTTTATTTATCATTTTATTAATAGTTATTAAAAACATTTTATATGATGAAAAAAAGACTATTAAAATAAGTAGATTACTCGGGTATAATATAAACCAAATAAAAAAGAACCTACTTGTTAATTTAATTATGTTAACTTTAATAGTTATTATAATATCTACATTGTTTACTATTGGGCTAAATATTTTACTTAATACTATTTATAACATTAATTTAATAGTGCTCGACATTGATATATTATTTAGACTATATTTAGTGGTAATGTTCACCATGTTATTATTCTCGTTTTTCTATCAATTTAAAATTAATAAATACATTAAAAATGAATAAAATAAAGATTTGTATAATCCATTTGTTCTATTATCAATATCCATACTTTATATTACTAATAATTATATTTTTGTGATGAATATGTAGTATCTTTCATCAAATAACCAAAAAATCTTTGATATTTTTTTGGTTATCTGACTGCGATACTGCATTTTTATGTGTTTAAATTATTATTTTAGGTAATAAACTATTAAAATTAGTTTAATATAAATATTTTATAGAAAGAAGGAATCATCGATGAAAAAATTGCTTTCATACATTTCTATTTTAGCTGCTTGTTTTGTTGGGACTTTAATTGTATTCGCTTTCGCAAGTTCATTTAGATCTCTTGCTAATATAAGAGTTGATTACTTAAAATCTTATATTGGTGAACTTACAACTGCTAGCACAACAGTTACAGGTTACGTAAAACCAACTCAATATACTATAGGTGGAGCACAAATTAAAGCCGGTCTTCAAATGAAGAGTGCTAGCGGATCTTACGGATCAGCAATTAACCATACGTTTACTGTTAATTCTTCAAGTACCATCTATTATTCGTTTTGGCAAGGTGTTACTACCGGTAGAGATTGCAAAATCATTTGGAAAGGTAACACAACTTCTGCTGCTGTAGTTGGTACTTGGGGAGCTTATAGTTAAGCCAACCAAGAATTAATATAAAAGGTATTATTTTAACAATAAATACTTTTTATTTTGCCCAATTACCAGTACTTTATTATTTTTATATTATTATACTATATTAATTTGTCGAAAATTATGCTAATTTGTTAATTTGTTAATGTCAATATTAAAATGTAATTTTATTTAAATATAAAAATGTAATAATATTTAAATAAAGTTTAGTTATTTACATAAAAAAACTGATAACTTATTACTTTGTCATCAGTTTAAAAGCTATTTTAAATTAAAATAGTTTTTTTATATAATAATAAATGATTTATAATTTTATTAAATTATGTTAATATTATCTAGGTGATGAAAAGTGAACAAAATTCGAAATTTTTGTATTATTGCACATATAGATCACGGTAAAAGTACTTTAGCTGACCGAATCTTAGAATTAAGTGGGGAAGTTGAAGCACGAAAAATGAAACCTCAATTATTAGATAGTATGGATATTGAAAGAGAAAGAGGTATTACGATAAAATTAAATGCCGTTGAGCTTAATTATAAAGATTATACTTTTCATTTAATAGATACTCCGGGGCATGTTGATTTTTCTTATGAAGTATCAAGAAGTTTAGAAGCTTGTGAAGGGGCATTATTAGTTGTAGATGCTGTCCAAGGAGTTGAAGCTCAGACATTAGCTAATTTATATTTAGCTATTAACAGTAATTTAACTATTATCCCTATTATAAATAAAATAGATTTACCTAATGCTGATATACCAAGAGTAAAAAAAGAACTGATTAATTTATTTGGTTTTAATGATGAAGAAATACTCTTATGTAGTGGTAAAACTGGAGAAGGAGTATTATCTATTTTAGATGCTGTAATAGAGCGAATTCCAGCTCCTAAAGATGAAAATATAAATGAAACTAAAGCCTTAATATTTGACTCTTATTTTGACTCTTATCGAGGTGTTATAGCATCTATTTGTGTAAAAAGTGGAGAAATATCAGAGCAGGATACTATTATAATGATGAGTAATGATGAAGAATATGAAGTAGCCGAATTAGGTGTTAATACTCCAGAAGTTAAAAGATTAAAAACTTTAAAAGCGGGTACAGTTGGATGGCTAAGTGCTAATATAAAAACAATTGATACTGTAAGAGTAGGGGATACTATTACTACTAAAAATAAAAAAGCTTTAAAACCTTTAAGTGGATATAATCCTATGAAACCTATGGTTTATTCAGGCATTTATCCTATAGAGCCTAATAAATTTGTCCCCTTAAAAGAAGCATTAGAAAAATTAAAACTAAATGATGCTTCTTTTACATATGAACCAGAAACAAGTGAAGCTTTAGGTTTCGGATTTAGATGTGGTTTTTTAGGATTACTTCATATGGAAATAATTGAAGAAAGACTTACTAGAGAGTTTAATATTGATATTATTGCAACCAGTCCTTCAGTTATTTATGAAATTTTATTAACTAATAGTGAGAAAATATTAATTGATAATCCTAGTCAGATGCCTGATCAAGTAAAAATTCAAAGCATAAGTGAGCCTTATATTAAAGCTAATATCTTTGTTCCTGCTTTATATATTGGTCCTATTATGGAATTGTGTCAAGAAAAAAGAGGTCTTTATCAAACAACAGAATATATAGATGAATCAAGAGTAAATATTCATTATGAATTACCTTTAGCAGAAATAGTTTATGATTTTTTTGATCGGTTAAAAAGTTATACTAAGGGTTATGCTTCTTTAGATTATGAATTATCAGATTATAAAGTTAGTGATTTAGTAAAATTAGACATTTTAATAAACAATGAAACTGTTGATGCTTTAAGTGTTATTGTTCATAAAGATGCAGCATACCAAAGAGGAAAAACTATAACTAATAATTTAAGAAAAATTATTCCTAGACAATTATTTGAAGTACCAATTCAGGCTGCTATAGGTGCTAAAATAATAGCACGAGAAACAATAAGTGCAATGCGAAAAAATGTTTTAGCTAAATGTTATGGTGGAGATGTATCTAGAAAAAGAAAACTACTCGAAAAACAAAAAGCAGGTAAAAAAAGAATGAAAATGATTGGTAGTGTTGAAATACCGCCAGAAGCATTTTTAAGTATTTTAAAAACGGAAAAAAAGTAAGAAGATAATTATCCTTTTAAAATATATTCTTTTTTTGTATAATATTGATGGTGAGGTAAAGTATATGGAAAGTGTTTATATTCATATTCCGTTTTGTAAAAATATCTGTTCTTACTGTGATTTTTGTAAAATTATTTATAATAAATCGGATGTTAAAAGATATTTAGAAGCATTAGAAAAAGAAGTAAAAGAATATTATTTAAATGAAACAATGAAAACAATATATATTGGAGGAGGTACCCCTTCATTATTAAATGCTACCGAGTTAAGTCAACTTTTTAAAATAATAGATTTATTTAATAAAACTCAATACTGTGAAATTACTTTTGAATGCAATTTAAATGATATAACACCTGAATTAATTGATATCTTGATAAATAATAACATAAATAGAATAAGCATTGGGGTAGAGTCATTTAATACCGAAAAGCTAAAATTTATGAATCGAACTTGTGACTTTGAAGATTTAAAAAATAAAATAATTTTATTACGTAATAAAGGAATTTATAATATAAATTTAGATTTAATGTATGGAATTCCAGATGAAAAGATAGAAGTATTAAAAAAAGATATAAAACTATTACTTAAGCTAAATCCAGAACATATAAGCACTTATGCTTTAATTATTGAAGATAGTACCATTGCTAAAGTTAAAGATGCTCATAATATTAATGAAGATTTAGAATTAGAAATGTATAATTATATAAGAAAAAAAATTAAAGCTAAGGGATATATCCATTATGAAATAAGTAATTTTTCTAAACCCGGGTTTAAATCTAAACATAATTTAACCTACTGGAATAATAATGAATATTATGGTTTTGGTTTAGGAGCTTGTGGTTATATTAATGGATTTAGATATGAAAATACTAAAAATATTAATAATTATTGTGAAGGAAAATATCGATTTAATGAAAGTTTATTATCTAAACAAGAAATTATGGAAAATGAAGTAATGCTGGGACTGAGAAAAATTAATGGTATAAGTCTTTATAATTTTTTTGATAAATATGAAGTTAATATTCAAGATGTATTTCCAGTAAAACCTCTTTTAAAAAATAAAGAATTAATATATAAAAATGGTAATATTTATATTAATCCTAACCAGTTATATATCATGAATGAAATATTAATTAAATTAATATAATAAATGTATAGTAATTGTAAAATAATTATCAATTGAAAATATTTAAGGATATGTTACAATTATTTATAGTAAAGAAGGTAAGTATGAAAAATATATTTAAATTAATAATATGTACTTTAATATTTAGTTTTATAAATGTTAATGCAGCGACTTTAACTTTTGAAGGACCAGATAAAATCCAGCAAGGAACATCTGGTAATCAAAAAATTATGCTAAATACAGCAGCAGGAGAAAAAATAAGTAAAGTCGAGTTTGAATTAGACCTTGATGCTAATTATACTTCTTATGGGGTAAGTAAAACATCTTATATATTGGGAGAATTAAAATTAGGCAAGTCTATATTATCGGCTAATAGTGGTTCAACTTTAAGTGGCGAACTAGGTACATTAACAGTAACAAATAATACTGGTAATAACAATCTTGCTATTATTAAAATTAAAAATATTATATTTACTTATGAAGATAATAGTACTCAAGTAGGTATAGATTATTCTAAACAAATTACTTTAACGACAGCTACAACAGCAATAACAAAACCTAAAAGTAATAATGCATCATTAAGTAACTTAACTTTTTCTGTAGGTAATATTACTCCAAAATTTGTAAGTAATATAAATAATTATAAAGTTTTTGGTATTAAAGATACTATTAAAACAATAACTATAAATCCAACCTGCGATAATTGTACTACAACTATAAAGTGTGAATTAGGTTGTAATAATGTTAATAATCAATATCGACCAAGTTTAGAAATAGGTAAAAATATTATCAAAATTTCTACTTTAAGTGAATCAGCAAATAATACTATGGATTATATTATTACTATTTATCGTGGTGAAACAATAGATAATTCTTCATTTCTAAGTGATATTGAAATTGATGGATTTAAATTAAATGAAAAATTTAAAAAGAAAAATTTAGATTATACTTTAGAAGTTCCTAATGACATAACAGAATTGGTTATTAAAGCAACTCCAGAAGATAATAAAGCTAAAGTTGAAATAAGAGGAAATGATAATTTAATTGTTGGGGATAATGTTTTAACTATTACTGTAACATCATCTGAAACTGAAGATGTTAATATTTATAATATTACTGTTACAAAATTAGAAGTAGGAGAAATAATGGGTACTACTACCCCTGTTATTGAAAAAGAAGATGGTAATAATCTTTTATTAATTATTGTAATTGTTTTAGGAGGATTAGCTATAATTGGCACTTCTGCTTATTTTATCTTTTTTAAGAAAAAGAAGAATGATAAAAATAAGCCAGAAATAATAACTGACCAAGGTAATATTAAAAAAAAGTCTAAAGAAATCGAAGTTTCTACTAAAGAAAATGAACTTATCGATGATTTAAATATGACTGATAAAAAGATAAAACCTACTATAGATGAAGCATTAGCAGATTTAATGACGACTAAAGAATTATTATTAGAAGAAAAATAATATCAATCCTTAATATAATATATTAGGGGTTTTTATATGATATTAATAGCTCATAGAGGTTTATATAATGAAAAGATAGGAGAAAATACCATATCAGCTTTTGATAATGCTTTTAATAATAGTTATGAAGGAATTGAATTAGATGTTAGAAAAACAAAAGATAATAAAATAGTCGTAATTCATGATTCTTTTATTTCTAGAGTAAGCAATGGGACCGGCTTAGTAAAAAATATGACATATTATAAATTATTAAAATATAATTTTGGCAAAAGTTATATTGAAAGAATTCCTTTATTAAAAGAAGTTATAAATAGATATACAAATAAAATTATTTTAATTGAATTAAAAGAATCTATTTTAATAACGGAATTAAATTTAAATGATAAAAATATATATTATATAAGTTCATTTAATTATGATTATATTAAGAATATACCTAAATCGAAAAAATATAAAAAGGGGATTATAAATTATGCTTTTAATGCTAATATTGATTTAGATGATATAGATTTTATAATGATTTTAGATATTTTAATTACTGATGAAATATATAATTTTTATGAAAAAAGAGGAATAGAAATAATTATATATGGTGTTGGTAAAAATTATAATATAAATTTAAATAAAGACTATATAAAAAAGACTAAATATATTATTTAGTTGAATTAATAATATTTTAATGATAAAATGTTATTGTCTAGAGGTGGTAAAATGCTAGAAAAAACAAATCTATATAATTCAGAAATATTTGAAGATGCTTTAGTTAAAAAGACCCTTCAAGAGGTATATAATTCTCTTGAAGAAAGGGGATATAATCCAGTTAATCAACTAGTAGGATATTTTATAAGTGGAGATCCAGGTTATATTTCATCATATCAAGATGCTCGCGGAAAAATATCAGAATTAGATCGATCTAAAGTACTTATTACCGTACTTAAAGATTATTTAGATAAATGAAACATTTAGGAATGGATTTAGGAACTAAAACTTTAGGTCTTGCTACTAGTGATAAACTTGGTATTATTGCATCACCTTATAAGTTATTAAGGTTTAATGATATTAATTTATTAATTGCAGAATTACTTGAAATTATAGCAAAAGAAAAAATAGACGTTTTAGTTTTAGGGTATCCTAAAAATATGGATAATTCTTTAGGTTTTGCAGTTCAAAGAACAATAGAGTTTAAAGAATTATTACAAAGTAAATGTAATTTACCATTACATTTAATTGATGAGCGTTTAAGTACAGTAGAAGCAGAAAATATGCTTATTGATGCAAATGTATCTAGAAAAAAAAGAAAAAATATAATTGATGAAGTATCGGCAAGTATTATATTAGATACTTATTTAAGGAAAGTTGGTTAAAATGGATAAAAGCACTGGAAAAATAACAATTAAAAATAATGAAGGAAATCAAATAGAATGCGATGTTTTATTTACATTTGATGATGAAGAAACAAAAAGAAGTTATATTGTATTTACAGATAATACTTTAGATGAAAGCGGTAATATTAAAGTATATGCTAATACTTATGATCCTGAAGGTAAAACAGATGATTTAGGTGAAATAAAAGCTGAAAAAGAATGGCAAATCATAGAAAATTTACTGTCTTCATTACAAGAAAAAATAGGAGAAGCAGAAAATGGATCAAAATCTGGAGAAAAAACAATATAATTTAGATTATATTATTTCCAAAATAATTACTATAGTTACTATTTTAGGAGTGGTAGCACTTGTAGTTTTTATTAGTGTGTCTCTTTTTTTCTTGGCTCCAATTGATAGTGATGAAGAATCCTTAGTTGATTTTCAAGTTAAAGAAGGAGTATCTAAAATACAAATAGCTGAAGAATTAGATAAAGCAGGATTAATTAGAAATGCTTTCTTCTTTAAGTTTTATATGAAAATAAATGAACACGAAATATATCCAGGAACATACCAATTATCAAAAAGCATGTCAGTAGATGAAATTATAAAAATATTAAATAGTGGTAATTCTCTAGAGAATCAAACGATTACTATTACTTTTATTGAAGGCAAAAGGTTTATTAGTTATGTAAAACAAATAAGTGAAACCTTTGATATTTTTGAGAGTGATATTTTAGCTAAATTATCTAATGAAGAATATTTAACTTCTTTAATAGATAAATATTGGTTTTTAAATGAATCGATATTAAATAAAGATATAAAATATCCATTAGAAGGTTATTTATTTCCTGATACTTATATAATTAAAAAGAGTGCTACAATAGAAGATATTATTAATCTAATGCTTACAACTATGGATCATAAATTATCTATCTATAAAGATGAAATTAATCTCTCTAGTTATAAAATAAATGAATTAATTACTTTAGCTTCTATTATCGAGTTAGAAGGAGCTAATAGCTTGGATCGAGCTGGAGTAGCTGGAGTATTTTATAATAGATTAAAAAGTGGATGGACATTAGGTTCTGATGTTACAACATATTATGCTGTTGATAAAACTTTTGATGTTGATTTATCTATAAATGATATAAACTCTTGTAATTCTTATAATACAAGAGGAACATGTGTACTAGGGCTTCCTATTGGACCTATAGCAAGTCCTAGTTTAGCTTCAATTTCGGCAGTAATAGAACCTACAGAGCATGAATATTTTTATTTTGTTGCTGATAAATTAAAAAATACCTATTATAGCAAGACAGATGCTGAACATCGTGATATAATAAATAAGTTAAAAAAAGAAGGTAATTGGTTTGAATACTAGGAGGACACCTAAATGAAAGAAGTTATAACAGAAATGGAACGGTATGCTATTGCTAATAATGTACCAATTATAGAAATAGATTCAATAAAATTTATTATGAAATATATTAAATTAAATAATGTGAAAAATGTCTTAGAAATAGGGTCGGCAATCGGATACTCGGCTATATTAATGGCTAATGCTACCGATAATGTTGAAATAACAACCATTGAAAAAGATGAAAAAAGATATAAAGAAGCTGTTAAAAATGTTAATAAATGTGGCCTAGATAAAAGAATTGATATTGTCTTTAATGATGCTTTAGAAGTTAATTTAGCAGGTCATAGTTATGATTTAATATTTATAGATGCTGCTAAGGGAGCATATATTAAATTTTTTGAAAAATTTTGTCATTATTTAAATCCTGGGGGAGTAATAATAACTGATAATTTAAAATTTCATGGACTTGTAAATAATAAAGATTCAGTAAATACTAAAAGTTTAAGAGGGATTGTCAATAAAATTGAAAAATATATTAGTTTTTTAAATGATAATAAAGACTATATAACTAAATTTTATGATATAGGAGATGGCTTATCAGTAAGCATTAAAAAAAATAATGAAAAATAACAAAATATTAATAAGTTTAAATAATTTGAATGATATAGCAAAATATAAGGAAATTGGGATAACTAATTTTCTTTTTGCACTAGAAGATTTTTCAATTGGTTATCAAACTTTTATGCTAAAAGAGTTAGAAGATTTAGACATTAATGTTTATTTAAATATCAATATTGTAATAGATACTAAAAAAATAATTGAATTTAAAAAAATAATTAATAAATTAACTTTTGTAAAAGGAATTTTTTTTGAAGATGTAGGTTTATATTATATATTAAAAGATACTAAAATACCTTTAATTTGGAATCAAGCTCATTTTGTAATTAATAGTAGAAGTATTAATTTTTGGCTTGAAAGAGTAGAAAGTGCTTCTTTAGCAAATGAACTTACTACTGATGAAATTAAATATATTTTAAATAATACTAATAAACCATTAGTAATGTCAGTATATGGTTTAAACATGGCTATGTATTCTAGAAGATATTTACTTACTTATTTTAATAAATATAATAATTTAAAATTAGTTAAAAGTGGTTTTTTAAATGTAAATAATCAAAATAATAGTTTTTATATTATAGAAAATAAAAATGGAACAGCTTTATTTTATAATAAACCTTTTAATTATATTCCTTATCTAAATGAATTTGATGATCAAAAAATATTATTTTATTTAATTAATCATCCTCAAATTAATTTTGATATGGTTAATAATTTAATTAATCATAAAGAAATAATAAGCGAAGAAAAGTTTTTAAAAGAAAAAACAATTTATAAATTGGAGGGATAAACATGATTGAGTTATTATCACCAGCTGGAGATATGGAAAAATTAAATATAGCATTACATTATGGTGCTGATGCTGTTTATTTTGGTGGTCAAAACTATGGTTTAAGAGCTAACGCTAAAAATTTTTCTAATGAAGAAATAAAAGCAGCTGTAAAATTAGCTCATAGTTTAAATAAAAAAGTTTATATAACCGTTAATATTGTTTTTCATGATGAAAATCTTAATAATTTAGAAACCTATTTATTATATTTAGATAATATAGAGGTAGATGCTATTATGGTAAGTGATGTAGCGGTTTTAGATATATGTAATAAACTTAATTTAAAATTAAATAGATATATATCAACTCAAGCTAGTATTTTAAATAAAGAAGCTGCTTTGTTTTATAAAGAATTAGGGGCAACTAGAGTAGTACTTGCTCGCGAAGCTATGAAAGAAGATGTTATTTCAATTAAAGAAGCTACTAATCTTAGTTTAGAAACTTTTGTTCATGGAGCGATGTGCACTTCATTTAGTGGCAGATGTATATTATCAAATTATTGTACTAATAGAGATTCTAATCGGGGTGGTTGTGCTCAAGTTTGTAGATGGAATTTTTCTTTTTTAGATAATGATAATATTCTTATCAGTGATAATTTTTGGATGTCACCTAAGGATTTAAATATGTCAACATCAATATTAGATATGATCGATAGTGGCATAGATTCATTTAAAATTGAAGGAAGAATGAGAAGTATATATTATATAGCTACTATTCTTCACGTTTATCGTAATATTTTTAATAAAATAAGTACTAATACATTAAATAAATCATATACTAACTACTACCTTAATGTATTAAAAAGATGTGCTAATAGAGAAACAGCACCTCAATTCTTTAATAAATTTCCTGATAAAAATGACCAATATTATTTACAAAATCGGGATGAAGTATCAAATCAAGATTTTTTAGGTATTGTTTTAGAAAATAAGGATGGAATAATCACTATTGAGCAAAGGAATTATTTTAAGGTAGGAGATACAGTTCAATTTTTTGGACCTTATATTGAAATGTTAAACTATAAAATTGATAACATATATAATGAAAAAATGGAACTAATTGATATTGCAAATCATCCGCAAATGATTATAAAAATCAAAGCAAATTTACCTGTTTCAAAGTTTGATATGATGAGGTGTAAATTATTTGACATTTAGATATATTTGTAGTATCCTTATTTAGATTTAATTAAACAAGAAGGGAAAATGTGTTATGACAAGAAAAGAAATTCACTTAACTAGCGAAGGATTTTTAGAGTTAGAAACTGAATTAAACATACTTAAAACTGAAAGAAGACCCCAGATTATCGAAGCTATTAAAGAAGCCAGAGCACAAGGTGATTTATCAGAAAATGCTGATTATGATGCTGCAAGAACTGAACAAGCTGAAGTAGAAAGTAGAATCACTGAACTTGAATATATGTTAAGCAATGCTAAAATTATTGAAAAAAAAGAAGCAAATGGAGTAGTAGATTTAGGCTCTACAGTATTGATAGAATATGTAGATGATAAAGAAACTGAAGAATACCAAATTGTTGGTTCTATGGAAGCAGATCCTTTTGAAAATAAAATCTCAAATGAATCTCCAATAGGAAAGGCAATTATTAATAAAAAAGTAGGAGATGTTTTAAGTGTTGAATCACCTACTGGTAGTTATAAAATAAAAATTATTAAAATAAATTAATAATTTTTTTTATAATGATTATT
>JAQUFX010000002.1 GCA_028684435.1 Bacilli bacterium | reverse complement strand
ATGTAATTGATATCTCTTGATAACCACTTATTAATTCTTCACTTGAAAATGGTTTTATTAAATAACTTTGCTTATTAGCATTTACAATAACAGCATAAAAGTCAATCTCTTTATTTTTATTTTCAATAACATACATTATATAGATAGCTATAAATACTATTAAGAATGAAAACACAAATAATAATATCGTTTTTTTATTCATCTTTATCACCTCGATTAGTAAATTTTATTATTACTGGAGTTCCAGTTAATTCAAAAGATTCTCTTATTTTATTTTCTAAATATCTTTCATAACTAAAATGGACTAATTTTTTATTATTAACTGAAAAGTTAAATTTCGGTGGTTTTGTCCCTTCTTGATGGACAAAATAAATTTTTAATCTTCTTCCTTTATAACTAGGAGCTGGATGTAATGCATAGGCATCTCTTATAATATCATTAAGGACTGATGTTTTTATTTCTTTAGTAGCACTTTCATAGGCTTTTAATATTTCTGGCATTAAAGTATGAATCCTTGCCTTTGTTAATGAAGATAAAAATACTATACTAGCATAGGGAATAAATTGAAAATTATTTCTAATATCTTTAATCCATTTTTTCATTTGAATATTTTTATCTTTTATTAAATCCCATTTATTTACTACTAAAACTATTGCTTTTCCAGCATCAAGAGCATAAGATGCAATATGTTTGTCATGTTCAATTATGCCATCTTTAGCATCAATAATCAAAACACAGACATCAGATCTATCAATAGCTTTTAAGCTTCTTATTAAACTATATTTTTCTACTTGTTCATATATTTTACCTTTTTTTCTCATTCCCGCAGTATCGATAACAATATAATTATTTTTTTCATAAGTAAATCTTGTATCTATAGCATCTCTTGTTGTTCCTGCTTCATTTGATACGATAACTCTTTCTTCATTAAGTAAAGCATTTATTAGTGAACTTTTGCCAGTATTAGGTCTTCCTATTATACTAAATTTTAAAATACTTTCATCTTCTTCAGTCGTATAAGGATTAAAATCATTGGTGATTTCAAAAAGTAATTCATTAATACCGCGATTATGTTCTCCACTTACTGGAATATAGGCATCAAAACCTAATTCATAGTAATTATATATATTATCATCATGTTTATTATCATCTATTTTATTAACTGCAACAATTATTTTTTTATTAGTTTTCTTTAACATATTTGCTATTAATATATCATTACTTGTTAATTCGGTTTTTCCATCAATAACAAATACAATAACATCTGATTCATCTATTGCAAGCTCGGCTTGCATTTTAATACTCTTATTGAATTTTTCTTCTCCTAAATCAATTCCCCCAGTATCAATTAAATGAAAACTTTTATTATCAAAATTAACAATCCCATAAATTCGATCTCTAGTAACTCCTGGTAAATTATGAATAATAGCTTTCTTTTCTTTTATTAATCTGTTAAAAAGAGTTGATTTTCCTGTATTGGGTCTTCCTATTAAACATACTGTTTTTCTCATATCCATCATTCCTTAACTTCTATGTTATTAGCATACTAAATTATTAAAAATAAAGCAAAGAAAATCCTTAATATTAAAGGATTTTTTTGTAAAAGTATAAAACACAAAATTAATTAATCAAAGACTTTTCAATAGTTATAAAATCAATTTTTTTAGTATTAGTATTATAATTAATTAATAAAGGAGTATCATTTAAATCATTTTCTTCGCTTTTATTCCTTGGATCTATTATTCTTCCATTCCCTTCATCATCATAACCATCATAATCATAATACCCTTCTTCTGCTAAAGCATTTAAAGTAATGGTATAACACTTAATATTGTCTTTAGTAATTTTACATTCTGCAGGAATAATTTTTTTGCAAATTGGATTTTTAAAACATTCAATATTATCAATAGCCCATAATTTTGCACTTTGTTTAGCAATATCTAATTTTGATATATACATTTTTTCATTAGTTTTTTTAGCAATGCTTTGCGATGCAGGTATAGCAATAAGAACTAACAAACTTATTATAGTTATAACTGCTAAAATTTCTACTAAAGTAAAACCTTTATTCTCCACTTCCACCACCAGAAATCCCTTGACTAGGTTTTATCTCAACAATTTTAAAATCATTAGTTGCAAGATTCACTTCAAAAATCATATCAATATTTCCTGTATCAGAATTCTTTCTTTCTATTATATATTTATTATTTGTTTTATCCCTTATAATAAAATCATGATTGTTATCTTTATAAATAATTAATAAATCAAGTACTTCTTTATCAGTTAATAAAATTTTTTGATCTTTTTTAGTTGTTTTTGGTTCTTTATTATTTATTTTAGATTCTCCTTGATTTTTATCTTCTTTAGAAATAAAAGGAAGCGTTATTAATCCTATAATAAGTAATACAACTATAACAATTAATATTTTATTTAATATTTTAATAATTTTCATTTGTTCTCCTTTATGGCGCATATATTCTCAAATAAGTTAAGGATTTATTGCCGGCAGCATCAACTGCATAGAAATCCGCATAACATCCTGAACCAATACTTAAGCAAGGAACATTTCCACCAGTATAATAATTTGAAGAACAAGATCCGTTATAAGTCAAATGACTTATACCAGAATATCCAGAATCAGCGTTCCAGTCATCTTCCCAATACCAACTCCAAGTATAACTGTTATAATAATTTATATATGTTAACCTACAAATAGTGTTAACATTTTTATTATAATTTGGGTTATTAGTTCCATCTGCTAAATATTTATTATTAGTACAAGTGACATTGCTAATATTGCTATTAGTATCATTAATTATTCCGTAAATATCTAATGCTGGTGGAAAAGGAGTTAAAGTATCTATTTTACTATAAGCATTAGTTGTATACGTTCTGCCGGCAGTATCAGTTGCTTTAACATAATTTTGATATTTTGATGTATTAAAACCAGCATTATAAGGTGTAGAAAAAGGTCCACTTCCATTTATAGTACTAAATGTATTCCAATTATTATTGTAAAAGCTCCATTCTAATTTTCTAATACCAAAATAATCTGTTCCAGTACAATCTATATGTGATGAGGTATTACTCCAATCCCCAGTACTAGAACATGTTATACTAGGATTACGATTATCTATTTTATAAGTTTCACACGTAGGAGTAGTCATTGTATTGCCTAAATTATCTGTTGCAATAGCACATATAGTATTACCTAATACCGTTGTTGTGCTACCAGTTACAGAAATATTACTTCCATTAGATATATTAGTTGTTGGTGTGCATGTAGATGCAGTAGTAGTACAATATTTAATTGTTTTTACTCCTGATAAATTATCTGTCGCACTTATTTTTATAGATACTGGACTAGAATAGATATCAGTTCCAGATAATAAAGTATTTGTATTAGTAATTAAAATAGTGGGTGGTCTTGTATCAACTTCTAACCATTTAGCATATAAAATCATATTAGCAATTAATCTTATTGAATCTCCAGAATTATATTCAACTTTGTCATTTAAAGTAGTACTCCATCCAATAAATTTATTATCAATTTTTTCAAATTTATTATTAGGTATTAAGCATGGTTGCTCATGTTCACATTTTATAGAACCCATAGTCCCAGTAGCTCCATTACTATTAAACGATAAAGAATATTTTTTTAAATTCCATATAGCATAAAGCGTTGTATCTGCTGTTAATTTAATAGAATTTGAATTATTATAATCAACACTACCATTTGGAGTTAAAGACCATCCAACAAAATCATAATTAGTTCTTTCAAAAATGCTATTACTAAGTATAGGGCATAATGTATCTGCTTTACATGTTTTCGGCTTTATCTCACCACTAGTTGCTCCATTACCATCAAATGATAAAGAATAATAATCATAACCAGTATTTACGGTTTTATAATTTTTATTATATACTATTATTATTTTTTTATCATTTAACAAATTGTTTTTATTCCTTGGATCGACAATTTTTTTATTTGCTTCATCATCATATTTAATATATTTATTTTTTGCTAAAACTTCAATAGTTATTTCACATATTTTTTCATTTTCAAAATCTAAAGTAGGATCGCAGTATAAATCTTCAACACATTTGCTTGAACAAGATGCTCCACTACATGTGAAACATTTTTTATGGTCTTCTCCCCAAACTTTAGCTCCTTCAGCTGCTAAAGTTATTTTAGAATTATATAACTTTTGACTTATTTTTTTGTTAATACCTTGTGCCGCTGGTATTGCTATTGCTGTTAATATACCGATAATTGTTATAACTACTAAAACTTCTATAAGAGTAAACCCTTTTTTATTCATTATATACCACCTATCTTAATCATTATACAATAAAAAAAAAGAATTTTAAACTTCTTTTTGTAATTCATTATTTATGATATTATATATTTCGTCTCTACCTTTTTTGGTAATACTAGAAAAATATACTAATTGATCGTTTTCATCTATATTAATAGAAGATTCTATTGATTTCATAATCTTGTCACGATCATTAGGTTTTATCTTATCATATTTAGTAGCAACGATAGTTACAGGTATATTAAAATATTTTAGATATTTATACATAATATGATCATTTTCAGTCGGTTTCATACGGCTATCAATTATCATAAATACTCTTTTTAAATTTTCACGATGAGTTAAATATTCTTCAATCATTAATCCAAACTTTTTTTGAATAGCTTTATTTACAGCGGCATATCCATAACCAGGAACATCAACTAAATAAAATTCTTCATTACATAAATAAAAATTTAATGTTTGAGTTTTACCAGGCTTACTACTTGTTTTAGCATAATTTTTTCTACCTAATAATGAATTAATGAAACTACTTTTACCAACATTACTCCTCCCCACTAAAAGAAATTCGGGTTTATTAGGTTCGGGATATTGACTTATTCTTACTGCAATAACACTCAAAAAGCTATTATCTATTTTCATATTTTCTCCTCACACTAGCATTATAATAAAATGTGTAAAAAAATGCAAATTAAAACAGAATATATAGCAAATCTGTAAAAATTAATATATAATTAAATTGGTGATAAATTTGTTATATCCTAACAATAATAAAAAAATTTATAAAAAAAATATTAATTATGCTAATAGAGGTATGAAATTAGAATCTTTAATTGATGAAGCAAATGAATATTATAAAGAAAATGATATAGCAATTATTTATAAAAAGCCAACTCCAATCACAATATGTAAAGTAAACTATGAAAGTGATAAAAAAATATTAACCAAAGGTTTTTTTAAAAATAAATCTACCTTAGATTATGTTGGTTTATACAAAGGATATTACATAGATTTCGATGCTAAAAGTACTACTAATAAAACAGCATTTCCATTAAATAATATCCATCATCACCAAATCAAACATATTGAGAATATAATTAAACATGGTGGGATATCTTTTTTAATAATAGAAATGAATAATGAAATCTATTTATTAAAAGGAATGGATTTAATAGTATATATTAAAAACAATAATCGTAAAAGTATTCCATTTAATTATATAAAAGAAAAAGGATTCAATATTAAATTAAAATATAGTCCTACATTAGATTATATAAAAATTATTAAAAATTATTTTATAGGAGGTCATTATGAAAAAGAAAAAAACAATTAAAAAGAAAATTAATATTCCTAATATTAACATTACTAAAACAAAATTACCTAAAATAAGGAAATTTAAAAATAAAAATATTGGTGAAAAAATATTAACGATATTTATGATAGGTTTAATTGCAATTACCTTAACAATAGTTGCTTTTATGCTTATTGTTATTATTGGTTCTCCCAACTTTTCCGAAGAAGCATTATATTCAAAAGAATCTTCAATAATATATGATGTTGAAGGAAATGAATATGCAAGACTTGGTAGTGAAAATAGAAAAATTGTTTCTTATGATGATCTACCTGAAGTATTTATTGATGCTATATTAGCAACTGAAGATTCTAGATTTATGCAACATAGTGGTGTTGATTTAGCAAGATTTTTAAAGGCATCTTTTGGACAAATACTTGGTAATAATGATGCTGGTGGGGCTTCGACTATAACAATGCAAATTGTAAAACAAAGATTTACTGATAATACTGCAACAGGTATCAAAGGTATTATAAGAAAATTTACCGATGTATATATGGCAGTATTTAAAATTGAAAAAAAATATACAAAAGAACAAATTTTAGAATTTTATGTAAATATACCTTATTTAGGTGGAGGCTCTCATGGTATAGAACAAGCTAGCCAAATCTATTTTAATAAATCAATTGGTGAAGTTACTCTTACTGAAGCTGCTACTCTAGCTGGATTATTCCAAGCACCAAGTGCTTATGATCCATATATATATCCGGAAAAAGCGGAAGCAAGACGTAATCAAGTTTTAAATTTAATGAAACGTCACAATTATATAACTGATGAAGAGTGTGAACTAGCTAAAGCTATTCCTATCGCTACTCTACTTGTCAATGATGCAACAACTATAAATCAAGATCAAGGTATTATTGACACCATAGTTGAAGAAGTTGAAAATAGAACTGATCAAAATCCTTATTTAGTATCTATGAGAATATATTCAACATTTAATCCAAAAAAACAAGAAGTAATAAATAATATCTATAATGGTACTAGTTATAAATGGCCAAATGATGCTTTGCAAGCCGGAATTGCTGTTATAGATGTTAAAACCGGAGGAATAACTGCTATAGGTGCTGGACGTAATAAAGTCAGAAAATTAGGATTTAATTTTGCTACTATGAATAGTAGACATCCAGGATCTACTGCTAAACCTTTATTTGATTATGGTCCTGCAATAGAATATTTAAATTGGGGAACAGGACAAATGATTATTGATGATGTTCATGGATATAGTAATGGTGTTAAGATTAAAAATTTTGATAATTCCTATCGCGGGATAATGACAGCTAAAACTGCTTTAGCCGCTTCAAGAAATATTCCAGCCTTACAAGCATTTCAAGCTGTACCTCAAATATATATAAATGAATTTGTTACTGGTTTAGGTTTAACACCTGAATATGATTCAACTGGTTTTATTAATGAAGCCCATAGTATAGGCGGATATACCGGAAGTAATCCAGTTCAACTAGCAGCTGCTTATGCAACATTTGCCAGAGGTGGTATATATATTGAACCTCATTCATTTACTAAGATAGAATTTGTTAAAACTGGGGACACTTATATAGTTACTCCCGAAAAAAGAACTGTTATGAAAGATTCAACTGCTTATATGATTAATAATATTTTAAGATTTGCAATAACAAATGGACATGTTCCTGGTGGTAGTGTTAGTGGTACTGACCTATGTGGTAAAACCGGTACATCGACAGTCGATAGTGCTAGAAAAAAAGAGTTAAAATTAACAGGAGATATAATTGGTGATTCATGGGTTGTAGGATATTCTCCAGATTACGCAATAGCAACATGGGTAGGTTATAAAGATATAATAACTAAAGAATATTACCTTACTAATTCATTAGGATCTAGTACCCGTAATGCAATTGCCAAAAAATTAAATAGCGGGATTTTAGAAAAAAATTCTAAATTTAAAAAACCATCTAGTGTCGTATCAGCAACAATTGAACTTGAAACTAATCCAGTCTTACTAGCAAGTGAATATACTCCAAGTAATTTAAAAAGTGTTGAATTATTTAGAAAAGGAACTGCACCAAGTGAAACATCAACAAGATTTAGCAAGTTAAATAATCCTTCTGATTTATCAGTAAAATATGAAAATGGTAAAACTACTCTTTCATGGAATGCAACACCTATTCCTGATGCTATTAGTAGTGAATATTTAACCGGATATTATAATGAAGGTTATGGTAAATGGGCTAATAAATATTTAATTCAAAGAATTAATTATAATGCAAGTAATATAGGAAATATAGGATATCAAATATATATTAATACTGGAACTGGATTAAGAGATTTAGGATGGACTTCAGCAACTACTTTTATTTACAATGAATACTTAAATACTAATGCTACATTCACAGTAAAATCTAGTTATTCTATATTTAAAAGTAATATGAGTGAAGGAATATCAAAAAATATTGATGTTAGTAATGTTATAAATGCTCAACTATCAATCGGAAATTGTGTTAACTTATCAAGTTATCAATCAATAATAAATTTAAATCAGCCTTATATTAAAGTACTAGAATCAGGAACAGATATTACTAAAAATATTTTCATAACTAATGAATGTTACTATAATAATAATAAAATAAATTGCGATACTATGACTAATGAAAATATTTACACTATAAAACCCACTATAAAATATAATGGTGCTATTATACCTAATAATATTACTTTAAATATTAATCCAAGTTGTTAAAAAAGACAGTTATTTAATAATAATTGTCTTTTTATATTCATTAATTGGTTACTTAATATAGGTGCTATTATTAATTCATAATACTTTTTATAGCCTAATTACCTATGAATTGATATTAAATTATTAAAGTAAAGTATATATCTCACTCTTCATCTTCTAACCAATTGTAATCAAATAATACTTTATTTTCATTTGGTTCTTTCTTTTTCAAATGATTATGTAAATCTTCCATATTTTTGAAGCCTTTTTTATTCCATTCATAAATAATTTTGTCAATATATCTTAAATTACTTACACCATTAAATGTTGCTTCTTTTAAGGCACCAATTATTAATTCTTCACTTATTCCTGATTTTAACCAAGCATTAATAATCTCAAATTCAATCGGACTTAAAGTTCTTCCAAATTCTTTTTCAAAAATATTAAATATATTTATATTAGCTTGTTTTTTAACACTAGTATTAATATCACTGACAATATATTTATATAAATTAGATAAATCAATATCTTCACATATAATTCCATTTGCATTTTTATTAATATTAATTGATATAATACCTTTTCCTGATAAAGATGAAAAAGCATCCATTATTTCTTTATCATCTAAATAAGTTATATTTTTAATTTCTGGAATATTGAAACTAGGACTTTCTTGATTTAAAAAATATATAATTAATAATAACTCAGAAGTATTAAAATTAAAATTATTAGCAATTTTAAAAATTTGAGTTTTAAAAATGTAATCTTTTTGTTTTACAATACCCTCTAATATGGTATTACTCATAATATCACTTCCATTTTTTTAATATATATTTTTTTAAATTATCATAATTGTTTTCTAAATTGTTATTTAATACTTGATCTATTAAATCTTTAATTATTTCTTTTACTTGAGGAGATGGTTTGATATTTAAAACATTAAAAATATCTTTAGAATTAATATCTAACTCTTTTGCTGATTTTATTTTTAAATCAGCATGCATTTTAGAAATGATTTTATAATCAATTCCTAAAATTTGCCCTGCAACCATTGATATATATAAATTATATTTAAAAAGAACATTATTATCAATTATTCCTTTTGAAATAATTTCACGAATATTTTTTATAACTTCGGAACTACTTTTAGTAAAAATATAATTATCACTATAATCAATTTGAGCCCAAATGCCTAAAACATCATTAACTACTTTAATATTATCATACTTTATTTCAAGTTCTTCTAAAAGATTTAGATCTTTTAATATTTTTAACCCTAAATAAGCATTTTTAGAAGAAAATATACGATTAAGTTCTTCATATTTTCTTGTATAGCTTAAAGTTTTAATTAAAGACTTATTATTATTAATAAACGTTATTATTTCATTATCTAATTTAAAACCTAAAGTTATTGAAAATCTAATCGCTCTTAATATTCTTAATGGATCTTCAGTTAATTTTTTACTTGTATCACCTATAATTCTAATAGATTTTTGATTTAAATCATTTAGTCCGCCAAGCAGATTAATAATTTCTCCTTCTTTATTCATACATAAAGAATTAATGGTAAAATCCCTTCTTTGTAAATCAATAATTAAATCATTAATATATTTAATATTTAATGGTTTTCTTTTATCATAATTTGATTCGCTTCGGAAGGTAGTAATATCAAAATTATATTTGCCATCATTTAAAGAAATTGATCCATAATTAATATTACTCCCATTTTTATTAAAAATTTTAATAATATCTTTAGGTAAAGCATTAGTACATATATCTACATCAGTAGTATTAATATTTAGTAAGGTATCTCTTACATAACCCCCTACTACATAAGCTTCAAAACCATTTTTTTCTAATGTTTCTAATACTTTTTTAATTTTAGAATTCACATACTCACCCAATAAATATTATATCATTAAATTTTTATATATGGTAAAAATATATTTAATATATTTCATTTTTAACATCTTCGTCCAGACTTAGACATGCTTATAGCTGAACCTATCGCTCTACCAATATCAAATAAGGTACTAAGTAGTTTAGCAATTGAATTTAGTAATGTTCCAGATATATTTATACCTCCAACTATTTTTAACATTTCCGTATTTTCTAATTTCATTAATTACACTTTAAAGGTCTTAGATATCCATCTATCATTCCAGCTAATAAGGTAAGAAATGCACCAAGTGCACCAGCAAGACCCCAAGATAATTTTCCACCTTCAATATTTAACATTTCATTATCTGTTAACATATTTATCCTTTCTAGCAATTAAATAAATCTTTTGATTAAAATTAATTTTTTCATCTTGATGACTAACATAAATAATCGTTTTATTTTGATAATATTTAAAAATATTAAGCAATAATTTTTTTCTAATTTTTTTGGATATTTCACTAAGTGATTCATCCATAATTAAAATATTAAAATCATTATATAAACCCCTTGCTATAATAATTTTTTGTTTTTCACCGCCACTTAAATTAATTATAGAATTTAAATTAGTATTATATCCATTTGGTTTATTTTTAATTATCTCATTAAGTAATGTTAATTTTGCTATTTTTTTAAATTTTAATTTATCATACTTTTTATCTAATATAATATTATTTAATATCGAATCACTAAATAACTGACTATTTTGCTCTATATAACATATATTTGGGCTAATTTTTATGGTACCAGTATAGTCATCATCTAATCCAACAAAAAGACCTAATAAAGTACTTTTTCCACTTCCATTTGAACCTTGAAGTAATACTTTTTCTCCTTTTTTAATTTTTAAATTAAAATTATTAAATATTTTATTAATATTATTATAAGAATAACTTAAATTATTTACTATTATATCACCATCATTATATCTATTAATATTATTTTTAATATTTTCTAGATCAAAGATACTTTTAATTCGTTTGTAAATATCTTTGAAATAAAAATAATTAGGTATGATATTTACAAAAAATTTTACACTTTGGATAAAATAATTATAAACACTTATATATATTATCATCATCATATAATCATTATTTAATTTATAATGAATTATTAATATTAATACTAACATTATTTCTTCTATAGAGTTTTTAACTAAATCAATTTTATTTATTTTAAGATCAAGATTTAATTTATTATTTAGATTATTATTAATATTTGTATTTATATTATTTATAAAATAGTTACTTTTTAATACTTTAATCGTATTTATTTTATTTAAATATTCTAATACTAAATCCATAAATTTATTATCTGAATCGATTACATTAATAATTTTTAGATATAAATCTTTATTTAAATATATTATAACTACTAAATAAACCAAAACTAAAGATAATAAAATTAAAGTTAAAGTACTATTTAAAATAAATAATAAAATTAAAGAACCAATAAAAAATATTATATTTACAAATAATTCAATCACTACATTTGAAAAGAAGTCTTTTATATTATGTAAGTCATTAATTCTATTAATTAAATCGCCAGGTTTTTTTAATTGCAAATATTTTAAAGGAAGATTAAAGATATGGTTAATATAATTTTCTAGTAAACTTTTATTTATATTTTTATTTAAATGAGACATAATTATATTTTTTAAATAATTTATTACTACTTTAATAATTAATATTATAAAAACTAAACATATTAATTTATTATTTTTAATTAATATTAAATTAAAATTAGCCCCTAATGAAAAGATAATTAATAATATTAAAAGTACAAACAATAATATTATACTTGTTATATTATTTAGATAAATATTTTTTAAAATATTTTTAAATATTTTATTCTTTTCATATTTAATAATTTTACCTTTCGGTATAAACTCTAAAATATTTCCAGTGAAGATATTAACAAAATCTTTTTTATCCATTATAACTTTTCCAGTACTAGGGTCCATATAAGTTATCTTATTATCTACATTAAAAATTACAACAAAATGATTATAACCTTCAATATTTAAGTGTGCAATACAAGGTAATTTAATATTATTTAAATCATAAGTATATTTGCCAGTTACGTCAAAACCATATTTTTCGCTAGCTTTTTTTATATATAAAAAATTGGTTCCATTTACATTTGTAAGAGTATCTATTTTAATTATTTCTAAAGGTATATATCCTTTATAAAATAAAATTATACTTAGTAACGAGCATGCTCCGCAATCACTTTCATCTTGTTGTTTAATAAAATACTTATTCATAATCTTCCTTTCAATATTATTTGTTGTAAAAGTTAATCGATTTTCCTTTAAGTTATTTTTTAAATTTAAAAAAAGGAAATAAAATATTTTATATAACAAATAAAATTGAAGGGATACCTTCAAATGAGGCATAATTAAAAGGAGGTATACATTGTCATTTAAAATTTTATTAAAAATACTAATATATGCTATTAGTTTATTCCTTTAATTTGTACTATTTTTTAAAATAATAAATATACTTTATTAATTGGAGGATTAATAAAGTATGATTAATAAACAAAATTTATGGTTTTTAACTTTGTTTAGTATTATTTTAGTATTATCTGTATACTATGTTGCTCTACCAGGAGAAAATCTTTCTTCACTCATAGATACTAAACATTCTGAAAGTGATAAAGTAAGCACCAATATATCAGAAAATGATGTTTTGGCAACTTTAAGAGTCGAAAATGATGAAGCCGTTTTAAGCGAAATGGAAGATTTACAATCAACTTTACTTGATGCTAAAGCTAGTGCCGAAGATAAAAATAATGCTTATGAAAAGTTACTTAATATTAATTTAAATAAAGGAAAAGAAAGTGAATTAGAGTCCTTAATTCTTAAAACCTATAATTTAAAAAGTTTTATTAAAATAAAAGATGATAAAATCAATGTTACTATTTCAGCAAAAGATAATTCTTATGAAAGTGCTAATAATATAATCCGTACTATTCAAAAAGAGTTTGATGAAAAAATGTACATAACAGTTAAATATCAATAATAGGCTTTAGAACTCACTTTAAATAGCTTTCTTCATAAAATATTATGAAGGTACTATGAAAGTGAGGGAACATAATTGAAAAATAGTATACTAACCCTTAGAGAAAAAGAAGTGTTTAATCTTTTAATATTAAATAAAACGACAAAAGAAATCAGTGAATTATTAGGAATTAGTGAAAAAACGGTCCGTAATCATATTTCTAATGTCATGCAAAAATTAAATGTTAGTGGAAGAGCTGGTGCAATAATTGAATTATTAAAAATTGGTGAATTAACACTTTAAAAGTTGCTTTAAGCGACTTTTTTTAATTATTGAATCATATAATTTGAATAGAGGTGTTTGAATAATGCTTAAAAAAAATCTATCAAAAAAAATATTTTTAATTTTATCTTGTTTATTTATTTTATTTATTTTATATTTATTTCCTAAAAAAGATAATCATAAAATTAAAAATGAAAAAGATAATCAAATTCCCCAAGTATCTATTTATTTAATTGATAATAATGATTATGTATCAAGAGTAAATGTTGCCATTAACAAAAAAGAAACAACTGAAAAAATAAGAGAAATTATAGCTTATTTAACCATAAATAGTAAAATTTCTTCTTATATAAAAGAAGGATTTACTCCCATTATACCAAAAGGAACTAAATTACTATCCGTAGATATAGATAATGATTTAGTAAAGCTAAATTTTAGTGAAGAGTTTTATAATATTAGTAAAGAAAATGAAGATAAAATGATAAGTGCTATAGTTTATTCTTTAACTGGATTACCAAATATTAATAAAGTAAGTATTTATGTAGAAGATGTTATATTAAATGAATTACCTCATTCAAAAAATAAACTTCCACCTACTCTAGATAGAGGATACGGTATTAATAAATATTATGATGTAACTAATTTTAAAGGTACAGTAAGTACAACTATCTATTATTTAAATAAATATAAAGATTATTATTATTACGTACCAGTAACGATGATTAATAATCAAAACAAAGATAAAATAGAAATTATAATAAATGAATTAACAAGTAAAGCAATGTATCAAACAAATCTAATAAGTTATTTAAATGATGCTAAACAAATTAGTTATGAAATAACTGATGAATATTTATTAATTAAATTAAGTGATGACTTATATAATGATTTAAATAACAGTAATTTAATAGAAAGTGTAATTTATTCAATTAATTTATCAATTAAAGAAAACTATAACATCAAAACCGTAATGTATATGACAAATAATTTGACTATTAAAACGTATTTTTTATAAAAAATCTCTATAAATTATAGAGATTTTTAGATATTTTTCTTAATTAATCTTTCATTAACTGATTTTGATAATAATATATAAATAATGGAACATAATGGAACACTTACTAACATTCCAACAACACCATAAATAGCTCCCCCAATAATAATAGCAAGTAAAACCCATATCGCTGGTAATCCTACTGAAGTACCTACTACTTTTGGATAAATTAAATTGCCTTCAAATTGTTGCAATACTATTATAAAAATAATAAATATAAGAGCATCGATTGGACTAATAACAAATATCAATACTGCTCCTATAGCTGTTCCAATAAAAGCTCCAAATACTGGAATTAAAGCGGTAAAACCTACTAATACTGAAATAGTTAAAGCATATGGTAAGCCAATAATAATCATTCCTATAAAACATAAAACCCCTATTATTAATGCTTCAATAACTTGTCCGGTAATGAAATTAGAAAATACCCGGTTAGAAATAGAACCTACTTCTAATACTTTTTTTATTTTATTTTTTGGTACAAACGCAGTTAACAATTTTTTAGTTTGTCTAATTAAATTTTCTTTATTAGCTAACATATAAATGGCAAAGACAATACTTAATATAGCATTAGTTATACTAGTAAAAATAGAAGTTGTTAAACCTAAAGTCACTTCAATGATATCTTTAGAATTATTAGTAAAATATCCAGTAACATGAGACCATACATTCATCCAACTTGTTTTAATTTCTTCAATAGTATTTGGAGATAGATTTAATTTATTAGCTATTTCAAGAGATTTTGCTTCATAAATAGGAATATTATTTATAAATATTTCAATGGTATTTTTTAATTCCGGAATAACTAAAAATAATAATAGAACAACAAGTCCGAAAACTATAAATAAGGTTAATATAAGTGATACTGGTCTTTTTATTTTTGACCATTTTGTATTGTTTTTTAATCTTGCAAACCATTTTTGTTCAATTTTTTTCATAAAAACATTTAAAATAAAAGCAAGACAAAGCCCTAAAATAAATGGCAAAAATAATTTTATAATATATAAAATATTATCTATAACTACATTAAAGTTTTGAAGCGTTACTAAAAGAGCTATCGCAAAAACTATTATTAATAAAATATTTTTAATTTGCTTTTTAGAATTTAACATATATACAATCCTCTCTATAAATTATTATATAATAAAATAAAGCCCATCGTCAATCTTATTGTTTCTTTATTTTAGCTTGCGCTGATGCGAGTTTAGCTACTGGAACTCTATATGGTGAGCAAGATACATAATTCATACCTATTTGATAACAAAATTCAATACTACTTGGTTCACCACCATGTTCACCACATATTCCTATTTCTAGATTAGGATTAATTTTTCTTCCTTTGTTAGTAGCTATTTCAATTAATTTTCCTACTCCATTTTTATCTATTATTTCAAAAGGATCAAATTCAAATATTTGTTTTTTATAATACTCAGTTAAAAATTTTCCAGCATCATCTCTTGAAAAACCATAAGTCATTTGCGTTAAATCATTAGTTCCAAATGAGAAAAAATCAGCATATTCAGCTATTTCATCAGCTAATAAAGCTGCCCTAGGAATTTCTATCATTGTTCCAATTAAATATTTTAAATTAATATTTGCATTTTTAATTAATTCATCAGCTTCTTTTTTTATAATATCAGTTAAATATTTTAATTCATTTTTATCTCCAATTAAAGGTATCATTAATTCAGGATGAACTTCTTTACCTTCTTTGGTTATATTAAGAGCTGCTGTTATGATAGCTTTTGTTTGCATGATAGTGATTTCAGGATATGTTATTGCTATTCTACAACCTCGATGTCCCATCATGGGATTTAATTCAGTTAATTCAGTAATTCTTGCTTTTAAATCATTAATATTTATTTTTAATTCTTTAGCCAGTAAATTTATTTCAGTTTCTTCTTTTGGCAGAAATTCATGTAAAGGCGGATCTAAATATCTAATTATTACTGGATAAGTGCTCATGCATCTAAATAATCCTTCAAAATCTTTTATTTGATAAGATAGAATTTCTTTTAATGCTTTTTTCCTATCTTCGGTATTATTTGATAATATCATTTTCCGAAATGAAAATATTCTTGATTCTTCAAAAAACATATGTTCTGTTCGACATAATCCTATTCCTTCAGCACCAAATTCTTTAGCTACTTTAGCGTCTCTTGGTAAATCCGCATTTACTCTTATTTCTAAATCTCTTATTTCATCTACCCATGACATAAAAGTCTTAAAATCATTACTTAATAATGCTGTAGTAGTTTCTAATAAACCTAAATATACTTTTCCCGTACTTCCATCTAAACTTAAATAATCTCCTTCTTTAATTAATTGATTATCTTTAGTAGTTATGGTTTTATTATTTTCATTTAAAATTAATTCTTCACTTCCACATATTGCACATTTTCCCATCCCTCTTGCTACTACAGCAGCATGAGATGTCATTCCTCCTCTAATGGTGATTATTCCATTTGCTATATTCATTCCCTCTATATCTTCAGGGCTAGTTTCTAGTCTTGCTAAAATTAAATCTTTTTCTCCTCTTTGGTGAGCATTTAAAATATCTTCAGCAGTAAAATATATTTTTCCAGTTGCCGCTCCAGGTGATGCTGCTAAACCAGTAGTAATTTCTTTATTATTTTGCAAGGAATCATTACTAAAAGCCGGGTGTAAAAGGGCATCTAGTTGATTAGGATTGACTTGCATAATAGCTTCTTCTTTAGTTATTTTACCTTCATTAAATAAATCAACGGCAATTTTAATAGCAGCTCTTGCAGTTCTTTTACCATTCCTAGTTTGAAGCATATATAATTTTCTATTTTCAATCGTAAATTCCATATCTTGCATATCATGATAATGATTTTCTAATGTCTTAGCAATTTTTATAAACTCTTCAAATACTTCGGGCATTTGTTTTTTTAATTTACTTATCGGCTGAGGTGTTCTAATTCCTGCTACAACATCTTCACCTTGAGAATTTATTATATATTCACCATAAATTTCATCCTCTCCCGTTGATGGATTTCTTGTAAAGGCTACCCCACTACCAGATTCTAATCCCATGTTACCATAAACCATTTCTTGAACATTTACAGCTGTTCCCCATAAATAAGGAATATTATTAATTCTTCGATATACATTTGCTCTTTCGTTATTCCAACTTTTAAAAACTGCTTTTATAGCATCAATTAATTGTTCTTTAGGATCAAGAGGAAAACTTTTTCCAGCTATTTTAAGATAATTTTCTTTAAATGCTTTTACTACATCTTTCATATCATCTGCAGTTAATTCACTATCATCTTTAACCTTTTTTTCTGATTTAATATGATCAAAAAATCTTTCAAAAGAAGCTTTCGGATAACCCATTACAACATCAGCAAACATTTGAATAAATCTTCGATAGGTATCATAAGCAAATCTCGGATTATTAGTTAACTTAGCTAATCCTTCACATACTTCATCATTAATTCCTAAATTTAAAACTGTATCCATCATGCCTGGCATACTTGCTCTTGCTCCACTACGTACTGATACTAATAACGGTTTGTTTGGATCTCCGAATTTTTTATTAGTTATTTTTTCTAATCTTTGCATTGATTGAAAAATTTGATTTATAATATCATCACTAATAGATTCATTATTATCATAATAATTAGTGCAAGCAAATGTAGATACAGTAAATCCCTGGGGAACTGGAAGACCTATTTTTGTCATTTCTGCTAAATTAGATCCTTTCCCTCCAAGTAGATTTTTCATTTCTTTATTTCCTTCATTAAATAAATATACGTATTTAGCCATATTTTTCCTTTCTATTTAACTATCATAAATGAATAATATATCATTTCTTCATCTATTAATAAATACTCTAATTTAATTTGATTAACTATTAAATTTTTATCATAATAAAGAGCATCATTATTACAAATACCAGTTTCTTTTTTAACCATATCTATAAAAAGAATATTATCTTTTTCTGAATTGACTTTTAAACAAAAATCAAGTTCCTCATTATTAAATTCATAGTAATAAGATTGTTCTTGTAAAAAAATATTTAAATTTTCTTGATATAAATTAGTTTTAAAAAATTTATTACTATATTCATTTATTTTCTCAAAAGTAATATTTTCTTCAGCATTTTTAAGTTTAAGATAAGTATAAATAAATTTAAACTTACTTATTTCTGATTGGATTAAATTAATATTATAAACTTTATAATTTTTTTCAATCGCATTATTAAAAGCTTTTGAAATAAAAATGTTATTTAAATAATTATTAAAAAATATTTTCTTATCATTAGTTAATTCTATAAAATCATAATCTACTTTTTTGGTTGTTTTTATGGTTGTCGTAGTTCTTTCTACTTCTTCATAAATGTTTAATTTTAAAAATTGATTAAAAAAATATAAAATCAATATTAATAATATTATTATAAATATAACACTTAATATAATTTTTAACCGTTTATTTAATTCTTGGTTCATTTTTATATCATCCCTTATACTATTTTACCATAAATATTATATTATAAATATTATTTTTTTGCTCGAGGGTGAGCTTTTAAATATACTCTTCGTAACTCTTCATTAGTTAAATGAGTATATATACTAGTTGTATTTAAACTAACATGTCCAAGAAGCTCTTGTACACTTCTTATATTGCATCCTTCATTAAGCATGATAGTTGCAAAAGAATGTCTAAAAGTATGAGGTGTTATTTTTGTTTTTAAAGCAGATGACTTAATAATATTATCAATTATTAATCTAATCCCTCTATCAGTAAGATTCCCCCCAAGATTATTAATGAATAAATAAGATGATATTTTGTTTTTTAATAAAATATCTCTGGAATTATTTAAATAATTTTTTAAAGCACCTTCACAATAAGAACCGAAATAGACAATTCTTTCCTTATTACCTTTTCCATTTACTTTAATTTGTCTTAAATTCATATCAATATTATTAATTTTTATATTGACTAATTCACTCACTCTTATTCCCGTTGCAAATAATAATTCTAAAATAAATCTATTTCTTACATTTAAAGGATTATTATCATTAAGAGTATCTAACATCGTAATAAACTCATCATACTTAAAATAATTGGGTAATTTTTTTTCTTGTTTAATATTTTTTATATAATTAAAAGGAGTATTATTTATTATTTCTTTTCTTTCTAAAAACTTATAAAAACTTCTTAACGTACTTAAATGCCGGTTTATACTAGATGGTAAATAATTTGCTTTTCTTAAATAAACAATATATTTACTTATATCTTGATAATTTATAATTAAATAATTTTTCTTTTCTTTATTTAAATAATCATCATACTTAAATAAATCAATTTCATAATTAATTTCCGTATTATCAGAATATTTACGCTCTAAAGCAATATAATTTAAAAATTCATGTATTATATCTTTCATACTATCACTCTTTTATTATACAATAAAAAAGCATTAAAATCATTAATGCTTTTATAAATCTAGTACTTCAACTGTATCTTTTGGTTCTGAAGGCTTTACTTGTGATGCCACAGCCGGTTGGGGAGGTACTGGTTTTGGAACCGGAATCGGTTTTACTACCGGAGTTTGAACTTTATTCATTTTGGTTGGTACTTTCTTAGCTGGTGCAATTGCAGCAATATTTTGTTTTGTATTTTTCTTTTTTTGATTTTTCGATTGATTAATAATTACTAAAGCAATAATACCAATTAAAATTACACTACCAACTACTATATATAATAAATAATCTTTAATTCCTTTTACTACTTCAATTTTAATATCATATGAATTTATAACATCACCAATTTCAGGTTTAACTTTAATAGAAATTATACTACCATCATAAATATTGTCATTTCCAGATACTTTATAATCAGCATATTCATTATTTACTATTGCTTTAACATCTAAAGATTTTGTTCCTGAAGGTACTTTTAAAGTATAGTCAAATACATTAGGTTTAAAATCTATATCATATCCTTTTATAATAATTTTTTTTAAAGTTGCATCAGTTGAAGGAATTCTTATCTCTTCTCCTTCTTTTAATCTTTTGGCATTAATAGTATAAGTTGTAGTATTTTGATTTTCATCAGATAATTTTATTAATATTGTATTTTCCCCTACTTGTAAAGGATATGTTTCTTGTAAATCAACATTTACTCCTTCTTTAGCAGGAGCAGCAATAATAATTAGATTTTCTACTTCATATAAAACAACTAAATCATATTCTTTTTTAAATTTACTAAAGTCTAGTTCTTGGCCTTCAACAGATAAAGATTGCAAATATAATGTTTCACCATTATCAGGATCATCGGTTCCTGAATTTAACCAACAAGCATATAAAGTAGCATCCCCAGAAGCTGTATAAGAAGTCTTACTTCCTTCGGTACAAGTTGTGGCATTTCCCCAACCATTATAAGTAAACCCATTTTTAATTGGTATATTAACATTGGATAAATTTATCTTACAATTAGACCCAGTTGTTGTACATTTCATAATTTCATTATTATCACTATTATTATTCGGATTAAGTGTTACAGTAAATGTTTTTTCAGTAGCACTTTGGGTTGTAATTATTTTTGTGGTTGATGTAGTTTTACTTGTCGTAGTCATTATTTGAACTGTTTCAGATACATTAGATTGCGTTTTATTTCCACTTAATGAAATATATTCAATATTAGTAAATGATAAAGTAAATGACGATTTTGTTGTATTTGGTACATTAATAGTTAAATAAGCTATCAGACCTTCTTTATATGTACTAGAATTAGCAGTTTGAAAATTCAAATTACGACCACTACTTAATTGCACAAAATTCGTTGAAGCAACAGAACCTTCATAAGTTACGGCTGAATCTACTACTAAAGTCGACTTAAATGATGAAATTTTAACATCCGTTTTAATATCACAAGAAATTCTTTGATTTATTTTTGCTGGTCCATCACAACTTACACTAATAGCTGCATTAACATTTATTGGCACTAAAATAATTAATGTAAAAATAAGATATTTTAAGATTTTCATAACTATCTTCCTATTCTTCATAAATTTTATCATAAAAATAAATAAAAAACAATTGTAAAAAAGTATAAAATAAAAGCCGTATTATACGACTTTAAATTTGAACCTGCTTTCAAAATTATATCTTATAAATATTAAACCTAAGTCTTTTTTATTTTGATGTTTCCATCTTCTATTTCAATAAAATCACCAGTTTTAATTAAATTAGTAGCATTTTTTAAACCAACGATACAAGGGATTTTCAATTCCCTAGCAATAATTGCTGCATGACTAGTTAATCCCCCCTCATCTGTTAAAATAGCCCCAGCTTTTTTACAAGCAATAATAGTATCTGGTCTAGTCATTTCGGTAATTAATATTTCTCCCAACTTAAAATCATTATTTTCTTTTATTAGATTTCTTTTATTATGAGAAATAACTCTTGCAATCCCTTTAATATTTCCTGGTACAACAATAGTTCCCGATAGACCTTTATTTTTTGTTATAGTTTTAAATAAAATTTTAAAATCATCTTTAGTTAATAATATTTTTTCTTTGTTGTCACATATCAACGCATATCCATTTTTTCTTTCTTTTATAATTGCTGCATCAACTTTAATATTATTAAATAAATTTTTAAGTTCTTCAAAAGTGTAATAATTTAGATCAAATAAATTCACTTTATATCTTTTAGATAACTCTCTTAATAAAGTACTATAAAGGAAATGATAAGTTGACTCAACTTCTTTTCTTAGTTCCCATCTTAATTCACCTATTTTTTCAATTAAATCATAATATTTTAATTCATTTTTTTCTATTTTTTCAAGCATATATGGCTCAGTTTTATTATATATATTTCCAACCTTACATAGTAAATTTAAAAATTTAAAAAAACTAACTACAAATTCTTTATTTGATAAATCAACTATATTTTGATAATTCGCTTTGGTTTTATATATTTCTTTTTTTATATTTTCAATTTTTTCCTCATATTTTTTTATCCATGCCGGATTGGTAAAATTTTTATATCCACTTAAAGCACATTTTTTTTCTTTATTATTTAAATTGTAAGCATGAGTAATATTATTTTTAAAAAATAAAATTACATCTGTATAATAAATTTTATTATTAGGATCTGTTGAATAGAAAAGAGGCGTTCTAAATTCTTTAAACCAAAAATTAGCATTTTCGGTAAAACTATTTATTAAAACTTTTTGAGTAATAGGTCTAGCTTGAACAAAAAAAGGTTTTTTATTTTTATCTATGCACCATTCTATATCTGTAGGAATATTAAATTCATTAATAATTTTTTGTATAGAAGGTATAAGAATATTAATAAGTTTGTTATTGCTAGGTATTATATTACCATTTTCACAATATTTTAATATTATTCTTTCAGGAGTAACATCGCCACTGACTAATTTATCTGCTGTACCCTTAACATATTCGATTAATAATACTGTTTTCCCAAAATAATCTATTGCTTGAGTAAAAGCTACTCCTGAAATATATGGAGAAATCATATTTTGGACAATTATATTCATTAAATTATTTCCTTTATTATAATTAGATACACTTTTTCTATTTGCACTTTCAGCAACTACTTTAATAGCATCTAAAACACTATTTAAATCATTCTCAACATTTAATATTGTTTCATAAATTCCGGCAAAGGATTTCTTTTTGCCATCTTCATTAGCTGCTGAAGAACGCACAGCTAATTTATCTTCTAAGCTATTTAAAAAAACTGAAACATTATTAATGGCCTTTTTATCATTAGTTATTAATTTAAATATCATTTTATTAGATATTGCAAAACCTTTAGGAACAGGAATATCTTTTTTTGCTAATTTTGCCAATCCATAAGCTTTACCACCATAATCAATGTTTGCATTTTTAATATCAACTATATCTTTCACGAATGTCACCTCTTTTAATTATAACATTTAACTTTATATTTTAAATCTAGTATAGCACATTCATAAATTTTTGAAGTGTAGATAATATAAAAATGACTCCTTTCAGTTAATTTTAAAAATATTTTTAATATATTTTTTTTTAACTTTCGAAGCCATTTTACTTATATTTTGGTACCAATAAGATAGAAGTTGTTATCCCCTATCTCTCGATAAGATAATATTATTATACAACAAAAAAGATATATTTTTAAATATATCGTTAGGTGTTAATTATTTACAAAATTCTTTTCCATATCTCATATTCTTTGTTCCTATATAAATATCTCTATTTCCATCTAGAGTTTTACACTTTAACAAATTAAACACATCACCTTTATATAGTATTGTTCCACCATCATCATATGAATTAGTATTGTTATCAGTAAATTCAGTTATAATATCATCAATGGCATTGGTATTCATTCATTATCACAAGCATAATGATAAATAATTAGATTGAAATCTGGTATTTCATAAATGATCGGTTTGATAGTTTTAATATTAGTTTTCTTTATTTCTAATAGTGCACCATCTGTTATTTTGATAGTAGGCTTCTTTTTACCTATAAAGTCTAAAAACTCCTTATCTGCTTTCAATTGTCTTATGATTTTAAATTTAAACTTAAAAATAGATTGCTCCTTTCCTTAGGTAACAATCTATTTCTAACTATTCAATATATTTTAAATGCTTTCTCCTTATAACCTAATTATAGGGGAGTAGCAGGTTCCTCATATTTGGTAGCGGCGGAGAGATTTGAACTCCCGACCTATCGGGTATGAACCGAGTGCTCTAGCCAACTGAGCTACACCGCCATTAAATACCTTTTAATTAATAAATTAAAAGGTAAATTAATTATAACAAAGGTCTTTATTTTTTTCAATCATTTTATAAACTCTTATACTCATTTTCAGTAACATAAATTAT
Organism: Bacilli bacterium; assembly: GCA_028684435.1. GTDB lineage: Bacteria > Bacillota_I > Bacilli_A > RF39 > UBA660 > DUUS01. The sequence continues at coordinate 16,651 of JAQUFX010000002.1, read as the reverse complement.
TTTATCATTATCAAACTCTAACTTTACAGAAAATCCTATTACATAATTATATTTATTATATACAGTTAATAAAGTTTGATTTTTAATTTTATCTTCAAATAACGAACTAAAATCAAAATTGGTAATTTCTAATATCTTCTGTTCAAAGGTATTATCTTGTTCTGATATACCTTTTATAAATTTTATCGTGAATACTTTATTCCAATCATTATCTATAGGATATATACTAGATATTTCCATATCACTAGCCTTTATTGCACTTAATGATGATGTTTCACTAACAATTAGTTTGGTTTTCTTTTTAGTTATATTATCATATTTATCTTTTATTTCTAAAGTCACGGTATATTCACCTACAGTAGCATTTAAATTTTCATCAGTTTCTTTGATATAATTTACATGACATACCTGTGATAAATCTATGCAAGATGCTAAAAAATCATCAGGTTCAAATTCTTCATTTAAACCAACAATTAATTCTTTTAACTCTACTATTGGTGGGGTTGTATCTTTAACATAAACTTTGCCTTTTTTTATTTCTTTTCCAATATAAACTAAATAACTATATTCACCTACACTATTAGTATTTCCTTTTTCATCAACTGAGATATTTGACATATCAATTTTATAAGTTTCATTTTTATGATCAATAATATACTTATCAATATCATAAAATACTGAATTTCCTAATTCGATCGTTATATCTTTTAATTTAACATCATTATAATAAAAATAAAAATAATAAAGACCAGCAAAAACTCCTAATATAAACAAAACTAACAAAGACACTAAAAAAACTTTTAAAGAACTAGTTTCTTCAATATAAAAATCTTCATCTATCATTTAAATCCACCTGGCAAAATATATATTTCTTGTATATCCATTTTCATACAAATCAAAACAATTTATAATACTTTGAGCTATATCTCTAACTAATTGAGAAGATTTTTTCACTCTAATATTAATCATACTTCTTTGCATTTCTTTACGAAAATAATAATCTTCTATATATTTATTTACCACAAAATCCATTTGTTTTACCATATAAATATCATCTTCATTTTCTAAATCAATATCAAAAATAAAATCTTTATATATCTTTACTAACTTTTCGGATATATAATCACCTTCAAAAAAATCAAAATTAATAATTTTATAAAAATTAGGACAGTAATTTATTATTATTTTATTTTTTTTCATGTCATATACCTTCTATCTAAAATAATTATATCACATGAATATAAAATTGTTAAGAACATTAAAACTTTAATCAACTAGAATTTTCTAATCCTTTAATGATGGAAAAGATTATAAGAATAATGAAAAAACTAGAAGATAATATTAATAATACTCTTAGAGCAAGTTTGGACCTAGCACGTATCTTTTTTTGATGCAACAATTTAGTGACATCGAAAATATAATAAGATATTTTTGATAAATTGGATACTTTTTTTTAAAATTATAAACAAACAACCTCCCTATAATAGAAAGTTAGTCATAAATTTTTAAAATTTTTTATTTTGGGAACTTAGTTCTTAATTCCATATTTAAAACTATTATATTAAAAAATAATAGTATAATTTTTATCATAATTCCAAAATAATAATAAGTTATGGAGGATATAATTTTTGACTAATAAATTAATAAAATATAATAAAAAAAGAAATTTCAATAAAACTAAAGAACCTATTGGTAAAAAAACATCTAGTTCTTCTAATCTTCATTTTGTAGTACAACATCATATGGCTAAAAAAGATCATTATGATTTTCGTTTAGAATTAAATGGAGTTTTAATAAGTTGGGCAGTACCTAAAGGACCTTCTTTTAACCCCCATGATAAAAGACTTGCTATCAATGTTGAAGATCATCCTTTAAGTTATCGAAATTTTGAAGGTATTATTCCTAAAGGCCAGTATGGTGGCGGAACGGTTATGCTCTGGGATAAAGGATTTTGGATTCCTATTAATAATCCTCAGCAAGGCTTACAAAATGGAACTCTAAAATTTACTTTAAAAGGTAAAAGACTTAAAGGTAATTGGACTTTAGTCCACATGCAAAATAAAAATTGGTTACTTATTAAAGAAAATGATAATTATAGTAATAACATAGCTGATATTAGCCAATTTAATACCAGCATAAAAACCGGTTTAACAATTAATGAAATTAATAATAATGAAACATTACCTAAAAAGCAATCAGTTAATTCCCAATTGGTTATAGAAAATGTTAAAGTAACTAATCCTGATAAGATAATTTTTGATAATTTTCAAATTAGTAAAAGGGATATTGCAATATATTATCAAACTATGTATAAAAGAATGGCTCCCTATTTAGAAAATAGAATAATTAGTACTATCCGTTGCCCTGATGGAACAAGTGGAACTTGTTTTTATAAAAAGCATATGGAAAACATTTATCAGGGTCTAGCCAAAGTTATGATAAATAATGAAAAAGGAATTAAAGAAGATTATTATTATATTAAAAATATTACTGGACTTATTTCTGAAGTACAAATGAATTCTATTGAATTTCACATTTGGGGAAGTAAAGCTAAAAAATTAGCAAAACCAGATATGATGGTATTTGGTTTAGATCCTGATGAAAAATTAGAATTAAAAGATCTTCGCCAAGGAGTAAAAGATTTAAAAAAAATACTTGATGATCTATCATTAGTATCTTTCCTAAAAACAAGTGGAGGAAAAGGTTATCACGTTGTAGTTCCAATAAAACCTTCAACTAGTTGGAAAAAATTTCAAGCCTTTGCCAAAAATATAGTTCTTTATATGGAAGCAAAATGGCCAGATCGTTATGTATCTAATGATCGAAAATCACAAAGAAAAAATAAAATATTTATTGATTGGATGCGTAATATTAAAGGTTCTACTAGTGTAGCTCCATATTCACTAAGAATTAAAAAAAATGGCACCGTTTCGATGCCACTTGCATGGAGAGAATTAAATAAAATTGCTCCCGATGAAATTAAAATGCCAGATGCAGTAAAAAGATTACGACGACAAGATCCTTGGAAAAATTTTTGGAATTCAAATCAAGAACTTAAATAAATCGCTATTATTTTGATATCTTAGTACCACAATTTGAACAAAATTTAGATTCATCTATTTGATTCCCACAATTTTTACAAAACTTATTATTTTTATTCTTTTTATCATTAGTTGATAAATTATTATTTATTGTGTTTTCACTAATTGGCCCATAAGAACTTACATTTACATCTTTATAAGTACTTTTTCCAAATGCTAAAATCGGATAAAAAATAATTGGCAAAAAAGTTAAACCTAATCCATAACCAATTGGTTCTTTACCAAATTTAAGAGCTAAATTATAATAAAGAAAATATGATGCTATTAACGCTGCTATTCCAGCAAAAGGAGTAAGTAATCCATGAGATAGAATTAATGCAAAAAAAGGAGCATTAATAATAAAGAAAAACCACCAACTTATACCAGAAATCTTAACTAAAGACCAAGAACTATAAAATGGTACTATTGATTCCCATCCTTCTAAACCGGCTTTTCGAAATATTATCCATCTTGTTATAATAAATAACAATGATAAAGCAAATACAATTAATAAAAATAATAAGATAAAAAACCATGCAAGTCCAAAAAAAGGAATTAAATTTTCTAAAGTATTTTCTATATACATTTCATTCATATTATCACCTTTCCTGTTAAATTATATTATATTTTTAATATTTTTACAATTAAAAAAATTAACTTTCTTTTTTGTTAATTTTTATAATTTCTTTTCCTTTATAATAACCACATTTAGTGCAAGCTCTATGAGGCATTATTGATTCCTCACAATTAGGACACACTACAACATTTGGAGCTGTTTTCTTTAAATGTGTACGACGCATTCTTTTTTTAGTTTTACTAGTTCTTCTTGCTGGTACTGCCACAGTATCACTCCTTCCCGTTTCTATTAGTTAACTTATTAATTCCCATCCTGTGCCACTTATATTATTAGTGTTAAGATTTTCTTTAACAACTCTAATTGGAACCTCTAAAACAATATTTTCCCATAAAATGTCTAATAATTCAAGTTCAAACTCACCTTTTTTATGAGTTTCTGGTATTATTTCATTTAACTCAATATTAAAATCATAATTAACTTCCTCTAAACTAATAGCACAAGGTAAGATAAAAGTTCCTTTAATATTAACATTAAGTACTATTTCATCTTGATTATTAATCATAATATTACCTTTTACATTTATTGGTTTTAGATTAATAATATCCGTAGTTTTATAGTATTCTTTAGGAATTATGACTTCTTCAGTTATATCAATATTATTTAAAGCATATAATTTTCTTAAATCTATTTTCATATTATTGCATGCGGTTCATTTGTTGCATTAATTGTTTCACTTGTTTTTGACTAGGTTTTCTTCCCATACCACTCATTAATGTTTCAATCATCTTTTCATTGATAGGTGGATTTTTCTTTAAATATTTTTGCATATATAATTTACAAAGAAAAAAACCTAATAAAGCACCTACTATTAATCCAAATACTACTAATAAAATATCTTGTAACATAAATATCACTCCTTTTTTTATTATACACTATAATTACTTTGAGGGGCAAGCATTAAATTATCAATTTTATCAAGCCAAAAATAATCTTTATTTTCAAAATCAATAACAAATATATTGGGGATATCATATAAAACAGTAAAAAAAGTACTATTCGATTTATTACTTTTTAATATTAAATAACTATTATAAATAATTAATTTGCTTACCTCATCACTATAATAATTATTATACATATGAACATTTCTATATATACTATAGCCATCCATATCTTTCATTTTTAAATAAAGCAACTTATTTAATTCAGTTATTAATATTTGATTAGTAATACTTTTATATTGATTAAATAGATAACTAAGATTATTTTTATTACTTAATTTAATACTTAAATAAGTATTATAAAGATTAAAAGGTATATTCTTAGTTAAATTACTATAATCATCATTTATTTTAAATAAATAAAAAGTTCTCATAATATCACCAATAATATTATAATCTTTTAAAAATATATATATTGTCGAAGTGTGATAATATATTTATTTTCTTATAGTTTTCACCTTATAAACTAACTTTTTAACATGCTTTGCTGATACTATACCACTATCTTTATGATTATGTTTAACATAACTTCCAACTATGGCAGCATCACCTACTGTTAAACTAGGAATACAATTATCAGGAGTTAATCCAGCTCCAATAATTAGAGGAAAATCTTTGATAATATGTTTGAATTCAGCGGCTTTTTTAAGCGGTGTTTCTAATCCAGTAGCATCACCAGTAACAACTATACCATCACATCTTTGCATTCCTAACTCTAAATCTTCTTTAAGCGATCTTTCTGATAGATAAGGTTGATATTTAAATCTAACTCCACCTATAACAGGTATATTTGTTATATTTCTTAATTCATTTAATTCCTGAGCATATTTTTCATCTTGAGAAGAGAGTAAATGGCCAGCTACCGAATCTATTTGAATAAATTTGGCTTTATATAACTGGGCTAATTCAAAAGCAATTTTATAATTTCTTAAATAATTAACACCATAAATAACATCATTTCTTAATACATATAAGTATTCTAATGTTCTTTCTACATCATTATAATCTCCAAAATAATCTTCAACTATTACGCCATCAATACCATTTTCTAAATAAGTATTTAGTTCATATTTAGTTAAATCTAAAGCATCTTTATATAGATTTCTTTTTCCTAAATGTAACATACCAATAATCGGTTTTTCTTTTTCAAATAAGTCTAAAAATTTATTCATTATACCACCCACTAAAAATAATATAACATAAATATTAAATAAAAAGATACTATTTTTTTAGTATCAATCTTTAAAATTAAATATATAATCTAATATTTTAACTTCATCACCACGTATAGCTCCTAAAGATTCTAATTCTTTATCAATCCCCATGCCAGTTAGTTTTCTTGAAAATCTTAAAATGCTTTCATCTTCATCAAAACGAGTCATTAAAAGTAAATCTTCAATTACTTTACCCCTTATAACCCATATATTACCTTCTTTATTAATTGTAAACGGTTTTTCTTCGATATATTTATATATAATATGAGATTTATTAATATTGTCATATAAGGCTTGAGCTTCAGTTTCTTTAACTAATTCATTTAAATAGATTAATAAATCTTTAAAGCCTTCATTATTAATAGCACTTATTTCAAATATTTTCTCATTAGGATATTTTTCTTTAAATTTTATTAAATTTTCTTTAGCTTCTGGTAAATCCATTTTATTTGCAATAATAACACTTTTTTTATTAATTAATTTATCATCATATTTAGATATTTCATTAAAAATAAGTTCGTAATCTTCAGTGGGATTTCTTAGTTCTAATCCGGCCATATCAATAACATGAGCAATTACTTTAGTTCGCATAGCATGTTTTAAAAATTTATGACCCAGACCTAAACCTTCACTTGCCCCTTCGATTAGACCGGGTAAATCTGCCATTACAAAGGTATCATCATATATTTTAACTACTCCTAAATTAGGAGATAAAGTTGTAAAGTGATAAGGGGCAATTTTAGGAGTTGCATTACTTATCATACTTAGAATGGTACTTTTACCAACACTAGGAAGACCAATTAAACCAACATCAGCAAGCATTTTTAATTCACACTTAATTGTTAGTTCTTCACCAGGTTGACCCAACTCGCTTATTTGTGGAGCTTTATTAGTGTTACTAGCAAAAGCCTTATTGCCTCGTCCTCCCCTTCCGCCATGTGCAATTATTTCTTCGGTATCCTCAACTACTAAATCGGCTATTACTTTATTATTTTCAATATTAGTTATTGTAGTTCCCATCGGGATTTTTATAATGATATCTTCGGCACTAGCACCATTTTTATTAGACCCAGATCCATTAGTTCCTTTTTTTCCTTTAATTAATTTCATCATTTTTAAATCTATTAAAGTTCGCAGTGATTTATCAGTTTTAAATATTATATTAGAACCTCTTCCTCCATTACCACCATTAGGGCCTCCAAATTCAACAAATTTTTCACGACGAAAAGAAGTACATCCGTCTCCACCTTTTCCAGCTACTAATTTTATTATTACTTCATCTACAAACATTTTAATCACCTAGCTTTTTATCTTAAACAACTATTTATTTAATTCAATAATAGTAATCCCTAAATTAAATGGATCACCATATAACTTTTTTACTCTTTTATCTTTTGAAAAATTAGTTCTTATTGTATTTTTTAAAATACTTTTTCCTATCCCATGAACTATAACTATTTTAAAATTTTTTAATTTAATATTATCATTAATAAAATCACTTATCGGATATATTACTAAATCAGAAGTATATCCATGAACATCTATTTTAGGAAGAATATTTAAAAAGGAATTCATTATTCTAACACTTCTGTATTTACAGGTTCGGTTACTTCTTTCAAACCTGCTAATTTTAAAACATCTGCTAATTCGAGCATAGCATTTATACTACCCACTTTAGTTAATGATAATCCTGCTGCAATATTAGCTATTTTGACACTATTATCCATTCCATAATTATTAATGATTCCATATGTAAATGCTGCAAAAAACATATAACCTGAATGAGTATCATCTTCTTTTTTTTCTATTTGAATAGCAGGAATCATTTTCACTTGATTATTACTAGTATAAAGCACTCCGTTTTCTTTCATCATAATTACATATTGAGCTTTATTTAGATCTTTTATTTTTTGCATAAAATTTACCAAAGCTTTTGGTCTTTTAATTTCTAGTTCTAATTTAGTTAAAGCTTTAGCATAACTAGTATTAGCAACAACATAATTACATTTTTTACTTATATCATAAAGTTTTTCAGATACTTTATTAGCAAATAAAATACTAGTAGCATGAGGAAAATTATTTAAAGCTGCAAAAGAACCGGCTGGATCAGTACCATCCATTATAATATAATCAGGTATAAAATCATACTTATATTTAGTAAGATTAATCTCGGAATCACTTCTTAATATTTCAGTACTACTACCATTACTCTTATTAATAATAATATAATTAGTACTAGTACAATTAGGATTTTCATAATTAATTTCAATAAATTTAGTATTAACATTAAAATTATCTAATTGGGATTTTATTTTGGCACCAAATGGATCATTACTAACTAATCCAGTATAATATACATCAACTTTCCATTTACCTAATAATGATGCTGCATATACTGAAGCTCCACCTGCGACTTCTTGTCTTTCACTAATATTAATTTTAGCACCTTCAGATATAAATTTATCTAGAGGTAATATAAAATTATACGTTGGTTTTCCTATTACTAATACTTTCACTTTTATCATCCCTTTTATTTCTTTATTATATTATTTTTTGTCTTTACCACAACTTTAATTATTTTTTTAGTTGAAATTAATATTTTATTATCAATAGTTAAATAATCAGTAGTAACTTTAGTAACAACACCTTTTATACACTTATAATTATATCCTACTTCATAACTAACATTTACTTCTTTATTTACTAAATCTTTTAACATAATTCCACTCCTATATTTAATATATTAACAAATAATAGATTAATAGTAAAGATTGTTATTTTAAAAACATTATGTTAGGATTATTTTGTATATAGGAGGTTTAATATGTATATAAAATTTTTAAAAAGAATATTTGATATTATTTTATCAATTATTTTAATAATAATTACCTTTCCTATTATGATAATTACAGGTATAATTATTTATTTCAATTTAGGAAAACCTATATTTTATGAAGTAACTCCCAGAGAAGGAAGATATAGAAAGCCTTTTCAAATGTATAAATTCAGAACTAAAACATTAAACACAAGAGGTATGCCAGATTGTATTAGATATTCGAAAACATCTAAAATAATAGATATAACTAGAATTAATGAATTACCACAATTATTTAATATCTTAAAAGGAGATATGTCATTTGTTGGACCAAGACCTTTTATAATTAATGAAATACTACCACCAGGAGAAATAAGTAATAAAAGATATTTAATGAAACCAGGAGTAACTGGCCTTGCTCAAGCTACGGGAGCTCAAACTATAAGTCATAAAGATAAACTAAAATATGATGAACTATATTATGATAATATTTCTTTTTGGTATGATTTAAAAATAATTATAAAAACTCCTATATGGCTTATTAAATATTTAATTAAATATCTAAAAAAAACAAATTAAATTTGTTTTTTTATTATTTAACATTACGATAATCTGATTTTCCTAATTTAGTTGTTGGTAATGTTTCACGATAATCAATTGTTGCTGGCAACATATACTTAGCTAAATTCTTTTTACAATGCTCTTTTATTTCATTATCAATTTTATCATTTTGTTTATAGTCTGGTTTTAAAACCACATAAGCTTTTACTATTTCACCTTTATAGAGATGAGGTCCTCCAACTACAATTGAAGTTAATACTTTAGGATGAGAGTTTATAACATTTTCAACATGATTTGGATAAACATTATAACCAGAAGATATAATCATTCTTTTAATTCGAGATTTAAAAAATATCATACCATCTTTATTCATTGAACCCATATCTCCAGTATGAAGCCATAGTTTTCCATCTTCATGATAGCGAAGTGTTATAGCAGTTTCTTCTGGATCATCTAAATAGCCCATCATAACCGTTGGCCCTGAAACACATATTTCTCCATCTTCATCATAATAAGCATTTGCTTCTGTCCCAGGTTTAACTATTTTAATAAAATTATCAGGATTAGGAATCCCTATACTACCAGGAAGAAAATTACCTACTGGAGTTACAATAGCTGAAGATACACATTCTGTCATTCCCCAGCCTACTCTAATTTCATTATCACAACCATGATTTTTAAAATAGGTATTTACTCTTGATTGTAATTCTGATGTTAAGGTATCACCACCAGCTACAACGGTTTTAACAAATGATAATCCATTTGGTTTTAATTTTGTTTGCAATAAAGCTTCAAATAAGGTAGGCACTCCTAATATAAAGTTAGGTTTATAAGTTTTAATTAATTTACCAAACTCGTCAGGGGTAAATTTAGGGATAATAATTGCTTTCATTCCCGCTACTAATACCGTATGAAAACATACTGCTAAACCAAAACCATGAAAAATTGGCATGATTGATAAAATGCAATTACCAGGTTCAATACCAGGACATACAGTTCTATTTTGCAAAGCTGAGATATTAAAATTATAACTACTATGCATTATACCTTTTGGAGTTCCAGTAGTACCACCACTATATAATATTACAGCTAGTTCTTTAGTATCTTTATGACTAATTATTAAATCTTCATTTCGACCTTCATAAATAAAATCTTTCCATTTAATAACATTATTTGTATAACTATTTTCTTTTTTAATTTTTCGGCCCTTTGTTAACCAAAATAATGATGAAGTAACTAAAGGCATACTTTCATTTACCCGAGATAAAATTATTTTTTTTAATTTTACTTTATTTTTTATCGAATGTAATTTATCATAAAGAGCATCTAATGTTAAAATATAATTACTTTGAGCTTTATTAAGACAAAATTCTATTTCTCCTTCACTTGATAAAGGATGAACCATATTAGCTACAGCACCAATCATATTACAAGCATAAAACATTATTATAGCTTCTGGAGTATTAGGCATTAATATAGTAACTGTATCATTAAATGATACACCAATATGTTGAAGACTCATCGCACATCTTTTTATTTTTTCATCAAATTTTTGATAGGTTACTTTAACACCAAAATATTCATAAGCATTATAATTCGGATATTTAATAACTGATTCTTTTAATAATTCATATATAGTACATTCTGGATAATTAATATTTTTAGGATAATTTAAATCTTCATAATATTTTAACCAAGGAGCTTCATCATTAAATTCATAATGGACTTTATTAACACTTTTTATTACTTTTGTTTTTATATCTTTAATATTTAATTTCATTTAACATCTATTCCCTTATTTTTCTTTATTATCAATACAATTTATATTATTCAAATAAGTATCTATAAATTCTATTTTATCTATTTAATAAAAAAACTACTTTTATAGTAGCTTAAATTTTAAAGTGGTGTCCTCGGGGCGATTCGAACGCTCGACCGTACGCTTAGAAGGCGTATGCTCTATCCTGCTGAGCTACGAGGACATATTTGTAAGAAGCAAGATAATTATACTAAATATTTACTTCTTATTCAAGTAAAACTATTTAATTTTCATTACTTTTTGATATTTAGGTATTAATCCTTCTTTTTTATTATTTAGACTAGGTTTAATTTGAAAAACACCAGGAAAAGAATTACCTTCTATAATTAAAGGCCCTTTATTAGTTATAGCAACATCCCAACCAATATATTTTATTTCAGGAATTAAAATAGCAGCTTCTTTAACTAAATTACAGGCTTCTTGATACATAGGAATAACAAACCCTAAAATATCTTTTTTAGTTATGGGATGAATATAATATATATTATCATTTTGATCAATAGCAGGAACAATTATTTTACCATTGTCATCTACAAAAGTATACATACCTCCACTACAAAAATTATCAATTACTCCTCCATTACCTAATTTAAATACCGAATTAAGTACATAGGTTTTAGTACCATCATAAAAAGTAAATAATCTTAAGGTATTAACGGAATTATTATATAATTCCGTTATTTTTTTATGTTGATTAATATATTCTTCAATTAATACTTGATTATTACTAAGTAAATCATGAAATAATTTTTTAAGATTAGTTTTATTATTAATATGCATTTTTTGAATACCATATCCTCCTTCACCATCAAGAGGTTTTACAATAAACTCTTGATGTTTATTAACAAATTTCTGAAATACTTTATAATTATCATTATTTATAAATAAATAATCTCTTTTAATATACTCTTTAAATAATTTATTAAATTCTAATTTATTATCTAATTTATAAAAAAAATTTTTATCATTATATTTTCTAATTATTTTATTATTTTTAACTCTTGTTAAATAGGTTTTTCTTAATTTATGATTTAAATTATAAAATTCAAATTCTTGATAATCGTAATACCCAGCTCCGTATATAATAGCTGAATAGATAACATCTAAAACAGTAAAGAAATAATTTTTATTCGTTTTATTGCTTATTTTTTTAATTATTTTAAACATATTTTTAAAATCTATATTTTTAATAATTTTTAATTTCCCCATATTATTCTCCCGTAAATAAAGTTTTAAGAATACTTGTTATCTTACTAACTCCATCTGTTAATATAGTATCAATTGATTTACTTATATAAAAACCTAAATTTGAATAAGAGTTATGATAATCATTTACATCGGCTTTAATATAATCTTTAATATTAACAGCTTTTCCTTCCGCAACATCTTTTTCAAATTCTTTAATGGCATCACTGGTAAGTAAAGTGTTTTTTTGTAAATTAGTTTCATAATAACCTGTTTTTCCTGAAAAATAAACAAAACAAAAACTTAATAATAAAATATAAAATATTATTTTAAATTTGTTTGTTGATTTTTTATCCATTGTCATCACCTACTATGAATTCGATAGCATCTGCTAAAATACTAACACTATTATATACCTCGTCAATGGTATTTTTTACTCCTCCAACTTCAATTAAAATGGTATTAACATTAAAGTTTTGATTATAAATACTATTTTTCCCATAATAATTATTTTTAATAATCCCAGATTTATTTTCTTTTATATAATCATATAGTCTAATCATTAATTTTTCATTTTGCAAATAATTTTCATGATTCATTCCAATAACAAACATTAATTTAGCATAAGATTTATCATCTTCGACATATCTATCAGTTACACTATCGCGATGAATATCAATAAAATATTTTACCGAAGGATATTTTTTTATTGCTTCATTTAATAATAACCTTGATGCTTGATAAGAATCACTGTAGGTCAAATTATTGATATTTAAGATTGATTTTATATCAGCTTCTTCCACTACCGAATAAATATCTTTTTTTTCTAATGCTTTTTGCAACATAATAGAAGCCATATATACGGTAGGAGTAATATTATAGATACTTAATGTGCCTGGATCATAATTTTCACTTTGATGTGTATTATAAATATAAATAATGGGATCTTTTATTTCTTTACTTGCTTTTATAGCTTTATTTTGGTCTTTATATTTTAACTTTTTAAAGCTACTAAAAGATAATTTTAAAAATGTATCAGGACTTATTAAATTCATATTTAGTAAATCAATTATTGAAATTTCTCCAATTAAATTATTAGACGCAATAGCTAAATATTCATTAACTCTTTTTTCATCACTTATTTTAATTTGACTTTTAAATAAAAATTTAACCGTTAAAAAACAAGTTAGATAAATAATAAAAAGACATATTATTATTTTTAATATTTTAAAATTAGGTTTCTTCCTAGCTATAAATCTTTTTTTCATAATTCCACCTATTATTAATATATAATTTTATTATTAAATATTATGTCAAATAAAAAAGGTTGTTTCTTTCAACCAATTTTATTTAATCTAATTTAACACTAACTAGTTTAGATATTCCTGATTCTTGCATCGTTATCCCATATAAATTATTAATATATTCCATCGTTCTTTTTTTATGAGTGATAATTATAAATTGAGTATTCGAATTTAATTTCATTAAATAGTTACCAAAAATATCAACATTTGCTTCATCTAAAGATGCTTCTACTTCATCTAAAACACAAAATGGTACTGTTCTAATATTAAGAATAGCAAATAAAAGCGCAATAGCAGTTAAAGTTGATTCTCCTCCTGATAAATGCCTAGTACTCTTAATATCTTTTCCTGGAGGTTCTGCATGGATTTCTAAACCAGTATTTAATATATCTTTAGAATCAGTTAAAACTAATTTACCTATTCCCCCTTTAAATAATAAACTAAACACTTTACTAAATTCTTTATTTAATTCATCAAAAGTAATAATTAATTTTTCTTTCATAGTTTCATCTAACTCATTAATAACCGTAAGTATATCATTTATAGAGATGGACAAATCTTCTTTTTGATTGGTTAAAAAAGTATATCTAGTATTAATTCTTTCATATTCAGATATTGAACCAGTATTAACATCTCCTAATAATTTAATATCATGTTTTAAAGCATTTACTTTACTTCGAGATCCTTTTTCATCTTCTAATAAAGGATATTCTTTAATAGCTTTTTCATATGTTATGCCATATTCTTCATTAAGTCTTAATAATAAGTTATCTAATTTAGTATCTAATCTTCCTAAAGTAATTTCTGCTTCTTTAAGCTCATTTAGTTTTTTATTATAATTACTATTAATTTTTTTATTATTATTTTCTAGTTCATTTATTTCACTTTGCAGATCATTTTTAGTTAACTTTAATTGATTAATGGTTAATTCTAAATTTTCTTTCTTGGCTTTGATATTATAATATTCTTTAAGAATGGTTTCAATTTCATTATCAATTCGATTATTTAAAATACCTGATGTTCCTTTTTGTTCATTAACAATATTATTTAATTCATTTTCTAAAGAAGTTAAATTATTATCCTTTCTTAAGATATTTTCTTTTAAATAATTAATATTATTAGTACTATCAAATAATTTATTTTCTAGTATCTTTATATTATTATTATTTTCATTTACTTCTTCTTCTTTTATTTTAATATTATTTATTTTTTCTTTAGATAATAATAATAGTTTTTCAAGTTCATATTTTTGCGATGCTAATCCTATAATTTTATTAGTAGACCCTCCGGTTATACTACCGCCTGCTGCAATTACATCACCATCTAAAGTAACTATTTTATACATATAATTAATTAATTTACCAATCCGATTAGCATTAGTTAAATTATCAATTATAATTACATTACCTAATTGATTTAAAATAATATTTCGATAAAGAGAATTATATTTAACTAAATCAGAAGCTTTGCCAATAAAAGATGAATCATTTATTATTTTACTTATAGTTGAAGCATCTACGCCCCGAGGTTTAATAGCATTAATAGGAAAAAAGGTTGCTCTTCCTAAAGATTTACTTTTTAAATAATTAATCGCTTCCTTAGCGTTTATTTCATTATCGACAACTATAACATTTGATAAATATCCTAAAGTAATATCAATCGCAATACTATATTTTTCTTCAGTTTCAATTAATTTACCTAGACAATTATGAATCCCATTTAATCTTTCATTATTTAAAATATTTTTTACCGCATAAGGAAGTTTGTTATCATTTTCAATATTTTCTTTTAAAATATCGATTTGATTCTTTAAAGATAAATCTTCTCTATTAAGTAAAGATAAATCATTAAGTAAAATATTTCTTTTTATATTAAAAGATTTTAAATCTTGAATTAAATTATTATTAACCTCCGTTTTAACTTTTAGTTCTTTTTCAATTGCATTAATTTCTTCTTTATTTAATTTAATATTATTTTTATATTCAAGTTCTTTTTCTTTTAAATTAACTAAATTTGATTCTAATTTTAAATCATCAACCTGGTATTTTTTTCTTTCAATCATCACTTGTTTTTCCGAAGATATGATACTCAATCTATTAGATAATTCAAGTAAAGTTCCTTGCTTAATATTTAATTCTTCATCAAGTTTTAATAACTTTAACTTAAGTTTTTCTATTTTTGCTGAATCAATCGTATTATTATTATCCATCGTTAATATTTCATTATTTAAAAATTTCGCTTTAGCTTTATAATCTTCATAACTTTCACTAATATTTTTAATATCATAAGCTAGTAAAGCTTTTTCAGTATCCTCAAGTAAATCTTTATAAGATAAATATTTAGTAGCCGCCATAGCTTGTAATTTAAGCGGTTCTAAATTCACTGATAATTCATCAATAATTAAATTTATTTTAACTAAATTATCATTAGTTTTATCTAATTTTCTTAAAGTTTCTTCTTTTCTTTTTTTATATTTTAATACCCCAGCTGCTTCTTCTAAAATAAATCTTTTTTCAGTTGGCTTACTATTTATTATATCGCCTATTTTGCCTTGAGAAATAATTGATAAAGAATTAACACTTGTTCCTGAATCAATAAATAAATTAGTAATATCTTTTAATCTTACTATTTCATTATTTAGATAATATTCATTATCACCACTAGAATATAATACTCTTTTTATTTCAACTTCGGATAAATCAGTATTTAAATAATAATCACTATTATCAAAAGTTAATGATACCCATGCTCTAGTAAGAGGTTTTCGCGATTTAGAACCATTAAAAATAACGTCAATCATAGTTTTATCCCCACGTAAATCTTTAACCGATTGTTCTCCTAAAACCCATTTTATAGCATCAACAATATTACTTTTTCCACTTCCATTAGGTCCAACTATACCAGTTATACCATCTTTTATATCAATCGTTACTTTATCAGCAAAACTTTTGAATCCGTGGATGTTTATTCTAAGTAGTTTCAATTTCATTCACCGGCTTTTTTCTTTATTGCATCATGAGCTGCATTTTGTTCAGCTTCTTTTTTGCTTTTGCCTACACCTTTACCATATACTATATCATTAATCATAACTTCTA
>JAQUFX010000035.1 GCA_028684435.1 Bacilli bacterium | reverse complement strand
TTTTAAAAGTAAATTGTTTTTTAAATATTCTTATGATAAAATTATATTATTAAATAGGAGAATGATATATGAAAAAATCAAAAAATAAAACCGGATATATTACTATCATAATTTCTGGATTATGTTTAATTAGTACTTTCATATTATATAGGTACTTAAAAATTGATGATGTTTTTTGTGTAATCTTAATGATATTTTCCTTAATAATCGCAGTTTATGGTGTCTTTCAAATCATTAGAGATACTTATAATAGTTAGGTGATAATATGTTTAAGAAAGCAATTGAAGTTGGTTCTAGTTATACTAGACCTCTTTTAACTGGAAAAGTTATATATAATAATCGAAAAATAATTAATCTGATTAATACTTTAATTATTCTAAATAAAAATGGAGATGTATTAACTTCTAGTCAAGTAGCCGACTTTTTCTTAATTAGCACTGATATTAATGAAGTATTTAATCCTATTATAGAAGAAATGAAAGGATTAAAGAAAAAAGATGTTGAAAAGTTGGAAAAAAAATTTGGTATAAGAGATAATACAGTAATAAAACTTCATAATATAATAGTTCAAATTACTCCTAACGTAAATAATTTAACCATTATTAAACATCCGTACCTTGATTTAGCTATTATAAGATTTGAATCTATTAATAAAGATGAATTTAATAATTTCCCTATTTTTAATACTGAAGATAAAGCAATCGGTACATCAATTTGTAATTTAGGATTTGCTTTTCCTAACTATGATGCGTTCTCTTATGATATAGATAATGAAAAAATTATTATAACTAATAAAATTATGAATTTTCCTTTATTTCCTTTAAATGGGATTATTACTAGAAATATTATTGATTCAAATGGATCTATTACCATGTTTGAAACAAGTATTCCATGCTTGCCAGGTCAAAATGGAGGACCAGTATTAAATATTAATGGTGAAATTATAGGTTTACTAATAGGCAATAAAAAAATAGTAGACCGAGAAAATCCAGATATAATAATGAATTTAGGCAATGCAATTAGCTCTAGTGCAATAATTGATTTTCTAGAAAATCATAATATTTCATATAATAAAAAACAATAATAAATGATATAATAAATAGAGGATGTGGTATTATGTGTTTAGATGAAAATACATTAAAAATATTAAATGATGTTTTTCTTTTATTAAGCATCCTATTACCTTTGTTTTTTTTAATTTATTTCTTTTATGATAAAAAGAAAAAAAAGAAATTAGGATATTATTTATTAGCATTAATTATAATTATTTTAATAATCTGTTTTAGAGGTGAAATAATGAATATTAATATATGTAAATCCAATAAAAAAATTAATGATATTACAACCACAAAAGCAATACCAGCTGTTAATAGTGATAATTACATTGGAAAAACATCTAAGGGATATATATTAGAAAAAAAAGATGGAGCTTATTTTATTGATGATTATTTAATTGTAAATAAATCTTATGCTTTGAATG
This sequence comes from Bacilli bacterium, assembly GCA_028684435.1. Taxonomy (GTDB): domain Bacteria; phylum Bacillota_I; class Bacilli_A; order RF39; family UBA660; genus DUUS01. The sequence continues at coordinate 9,064 of JAQUFX010000035.1, read as the reverse complement.
AAGATTTCATTCCTAAAAATACACACACAAAAATAACTGATGAAATATGTATATTGTGTATTGATAATGAGGCTTATGAAAAATGGTTAAATATAAAGAATGATGCTATAGCAATTAATCTTAATATCTATATAGCTAGTGGATACCGTTCTTTTGAGTATCAAAAAGGATTATACGAAAAATATGAAAATAGAGATGGTAAAGATATGGCAGATACATATTCGGCAAGAGCAGGTCACTCTGAACATCAAAGTGGTTTAGCTTTTGATTTAAACTCTATCGATTCTTCTTTTGCAGCAACTGATGAAGGTAAGTGGGTTAATGAAAACGCCTATCTTTATGGTTTTATTATAAGATACCCTAAAGGCAAAGAAAAAATAACTGGATATAAATATGAACCATGGCATTTAAGATATGTTGGATTAAGCTTGGCTGAAAAATTATATAACGATGGAGAATGGATTACTATGGAAGAATATTTTGGTATTGATTCAAAATATAAATAGGAGAAAATATGGAAGAAAACTTATTAAAAGATTATTTGGCAGAAATTAAAGCCTTGCAAGTCGCTGATTACGAAAGAGCTTTAGAAAATGATTTTAAAACTAAAAAAAGATTGGTATAATTTTATTATAAAACGAGAAATTGACGAAATAGCAAATGCCATAATAAGCTTATCTAGTCGATATAATATTCCTTTAGAAAGAGTTGCAAATGATTTTGATTCATCAATGATTATGAGAGTTGGCAAAATAATTCAAAATAACACTAAAACAAGAAAATAATATAGTGTTATTTTTTTAGCATGTTATAATTTATATATAGGTGATAACATGAATATAATTAAATATTTTGATCATAATGTTATTTTTATCGTTCCTGATGAATATAAAATTAATATTATCAAACTTATTAATAACCAAAATAAATTATATAATATTAAAGTTTTTACTATTAGCGAATTTAAAAAAAAGTTATTATTTTCCTTTAATGAGCAAGCAATATTTTATTTAATGAATAATTATAATATGAGTTATTCTTACGCTATCGATATTATAAATAATTTATATTATTTATCATTTGATGAGAATAACTTAAAACTTAAATATTTCATAGATATAAAGCAAGATTTAAATAATAAGAATTTATTAATAAAAGATAATTATTTTTTAAATTATTTTAATAATAAAAAATGTTATGTATATGGATTTAAGTATTTATATAAATTTGATAAAAAATTATTAAATATTATCGATAGTATAACTAAATTAGAATATATTGATGATGATAAAGCAAAATATAATCATCAAGTTTATTCATTTAAAAGTATTAATGATGAAATAGAATTTATTGCAAATGATATTATTAATAAAATTAATAATGGTATAAATATTAATAATATCTATTTATCTAATACTAATAAGGAATACATTAGTACCATAAAAAGAATATTTTCTTTCTATAACATACCAATTAATTTAAATGAAAAAACACCACTATATTACATATTAAGCTCCTATAACTTAATTAATAATCTTGATAAACCAGAAGAGTATATTAAAAGTATTAAAAATAACGAAATAAGAAATAAATGTATCGATATTTTAAATAAATATTACTTTGTAAATAATTTAGCCAGCATAAAAGATATTATTTCAGAAGAATTAAAAAATAATTATCTTTCAAGTCCTACTTATAAAGAAGCTATTAATATTATCGATTTAAAAAAAGATTTTATAAATAACGATATGGAAATATACTTAATTGGTTTTGCTTCTGAATATATTCCTGTTATTTATAAAGATGAAAATTTAATAAATGATAATATTAAGCCTAATTATTTAGAACAAACTTGGGAATTAAATAATATTGAATTTAATATTTGGGAAAAAATAATAAATAGCACTAAAAATTTAACGATAACTTTTTCAGCAAGTAATTTAAAAGATTCACTTTCTATATCTCCTTTAGCTAATAATTTAAATATTATTAATTGTTTTTATAAGGAAAGCAATTATTCAAATATCAGTAATATATTTAATTTAGGTATAATGCTAGATAATTATTTTAAATATGGTGATATACATGATAAACTCAATTTATTAAAACATAATTATCCTAATACAAATTATTTAACTTACGATAATAAATATGACTTTATTAATCCCAAATTAATCAAAAATTACTTAAATAATACTATAAACTTATCATATTCAAAATTAAATATTTATTATTTATGTTCTTTTCGCTATTATTTGGAACATATCTTAAAATTAAACTTATATGAAGATAAATTCGAACCTTATATAGGAAGATTATTTCATTATATTTTATCTAAAATATATGAAAAAGATTTTAATTTTGACAAAGAAAAAAACATTTTTTTAGAAAATAATTATTTTGATTTAAATCATTATCATCTTTTGTTTTTAAATAAAATGTGTGAAGATTTAAAAATATCAATTAATCATGTTATCAGTCATTATAATCAAACTTTATTTAAAGAAATAGAATGTGAGAAAAACATAGCAATTAAAAATAAGAATGAAAATATTACTATCAATTTTAATGGTATTATTGATAAAATAATGAAGTATGAAAATAAAGTTGCTATTATCGATTATAAAACTAATACGCCAAATAATGATTTATCTCTAATAGATAAAGGATTAAATATCCAACTTCCGATTTATATTTATTTAATTAAAAATCAATTTCCTCAAGCAAACATAATTGGGATTTACCTTCAAAATATTAATCGTATAATTTCAAATTATAATCAAAAAAAGGATTTTGAAAAAATAAAAAAAGAAAATTTAAAATTAGCCGGTTATACGATTGATGATGAAAACATTATAAAAGAGTTCGATTTTACATATTCAAGCAGTGAATATATAAAATCAATGAAACTTATATCAAAAGGATTTTCTAGTCATACTAAATTACTTAATATAGATAATTTTAATATGCTATACAAAATTGCAGAAAATAAGATTAATGAAAGTGCCAATAATATAATTAATGCGAAATTTGATATTAATCCCAAAATTGTAGATAAAAATAATTTAAGTTGTGAATATTGTGCTTATAAATCTATTTGTTTTGTTAATGATAGTAATTTTAAGTATTTAAAAAAGGATATAAGTTTATCTTTTTTAGGAGGTAATACCCATGAAATGGACTAAAGAACAATTAGAAGCAATTAAAACCAATGGCTATAATATTATCGTTTCAGCAGGAGCCGGTTCAGGTAAAACCGCCGTTTTAACGGAAAGAGTAATCACAAAGCTAAAGAACGGCTTGCATATTAATGATTTATTAATATTAACATTTACTAATAATGCTGCTAAAGAAATGAAAGAGAGAATTAAAAAAGCTATTACAGAAATTCCTGAATTAAAAGAAGAAATTAATTATATTGATAGTGCTGATATTAAAACTTTTGATGCTTATGTATTATCTTTAGTTAAAAAATATTATTATCTTTTAAATCTAGAAAAAGATATTAATATTATTGATAATTCAATTATATTACTTAAGAAAAAAGAAATATTAAATGATATTTTTAATAATTGGTATACTAAGAACAACTGTATTTTTGAAGACTTTATTACTACCTTTGGAGTCAAAAATGATAAAGAGATTAAAAATCTGATCTTAAATTTAGATCAAAAATTAGATCTATTGATTGATAAAACAACATTTTTAAATAATTATATAAATAATTACTATAACGAAAATAATATTAATAAATTTTTTGATGATTATTTAAATTTAATTAAAAAAAGAATAGCATCTATAAATAACTGCTTATATAATTTGAAATTAGAAATTAACAGCGATTATTATCAGAAACTAGATATATTGCTTTCTAATTTAATAAAAAGTGAAAACTACGAAGAAATAAAAACAAATGCTAATATTGACATTCCGAGGTTACCTAATAATTCTTCTGATAATGCTAAATATTTTAAAGGTGAAATAATTAATTATTTAAATAATATTAAAACAATGACCCTTTCTAGTAAAAATGATTTGATAAAAGAAGTATTTCAAACAAATGATTTTGCTAAGATAATAATATCAATACTAAGTGAATTAAATGAAAAAATAACTAATTATAAATTTAAAGTAAATCACTTTGAATATAACGATATTAGTAAATTAGCTATTAAATTGTTAAAAGAAAACGATGATGTAAAAATAGAAATTAAGAATAAATATCAAGAAATAATGATTGATGAATATCAAGATACTAGTAATATTCAAGAAGAATTTATTTCTTTAATAGAAAATAATAATGTCTATGTAGTCGGTGATATAAAACAATCAATTTATCGCTTTAGAAATGCTAATCCAACTATATTTAAACAAAAATACGATTTATATAAAAACAAAGAAAATGGAATTAAAATAGATTTAAATAAGAATTTCAGATCCAGAAATGAAGTAATTAATAGTATAAATAATATTTTCAATTACGTTATGGATGATGATATTGGTAATGCTAATTATAAAGAAGAACATCAACTAGAATATGGTTATACAAAATATAGTACTATAGGTAAAAATAATTATAATAATGACCTTACTATTTTAAATTATCAAAATAATAAAGAATATGATATTAGTGAATTAGAAGCTTTTATAATAGCAAAAGATATTAAACAAAAAATAAAAGATAATTATTTAATCCTAAAGAATGATAAATTAATTCCTTGTACCTATAATGATTTTTGTATATTAATTGATCGTAATACTTCATTTGATATTTATAAAAAAATCTTTAATTTTTTCCAAATACCAATTAATTTATATAAAGACGAAAACATTTTACATAATGATGAAACTTATCTAATCAAAAATATTATTACTTTAATATTTAAAATTAATAATAAAAATTATGATAATATATTTAAAGCCTCTTTTATAAGTATTGCCAGAAGTTATCTCTATGATTTACTTGATGAAGAAATATTTATTATATTTAAAGATAATAGTTATTTCAAAAATGATATTTTTATTAAATGTACTAATATTGCTTCTGAACTAAATGAAATTAGTAATAAAGAATTAATAGAAAAAATTATTGTAACATTTAATTTTTATCATAAATTGATATCAGCCGGTAATATAGAATATCGAACTATTATTTTAAATAACTTATTAGATAAAGCTGATGAATTAAATAAAGTTGGCATAACTTTAGATAATTTAGAAGATTATTTTAATACTTTAATAGCAAATAATGATGAAATTACTATTTCAGCAATTCCTACTGGAGGTAACTCAGTTACTTTAACCAATATTCATAAATCTAAAGGACTAGAATATAATATATGTTATTACAGTGGATTAAATAAAAGATTTAATTTAAAAGATCCAATTGACAAATTTATTTTTAGTGAAGAATACGGTTTAATATTGCCGAATTATAATAATGGCATTAAAAAAACTTTTATTTTTAATTTGTACAAAGAAAAATATAACGAAAATGAAATATCTGAAAAAATAAGATTATTTTATGTCGCATTAACTAGATGTAAAGAAAAAATGATTATGCTAACATCTATTAATAAAGAAAAATTATCTATTATAAATCAAAATAAAGTAGTAGATTATACAATAAGAATAAATTATCGATCATTTCAAGATTTATTAATATCAATTTATAATGTAATTGATAAATATATAATCGAAAAAGATTTAATCGAAATTGATCAAAATTACAAGCTTAATAATAAAACAGATTTTAATAATAAAGAAAATAATCTTTCAATTGAAGTTAATGAAGAAGAATTTAAGAGAGAAATATTAACTAAAAATATATTTTCTAAAAATGACAAAGCCTTATATACAAACAAAGAAAAAGAGAACATGAATACCGGCACTAAAATTCATTATATTTTAGAAAATATAGATTTTATTAATCCTGATTATTCTATATTAGAAAATAATGAAAAAGATTTTATTAAACATTTCTTATCACTTTCTATATTAAAGAATATTAAAGATGCTACTATTTTTAAAGAATATGAATTTATTAATGAAGAAAATAATAAAATTGAAAGAGGAATTATTGATTTAATGCTAATTTATAAAGATCATATTGATATTATTGATTATAAACTTAAAAATACTAATGATGATGCCTATAAACTACAATTAGAAGGCTATAAAAATTATATTGAAAAGAAAACTTATAAAAAAACTAATATTTATTTATATTCTATATTAGATAAAGAACTAATCAAAATGAATTAGTTCATTTTTTTAAAATCTGCTTTTTGACAATTTATATATTATAAGTTAATTTGATTTGGGGGAATTTATGAAATATGATAAAGATCAAATTAAAACTATTAAATCAATGGATAATACTTTAGTAATAGCAGGAGCTGGTTCAGGTAAAACCACGACCATAATAGGCAAAATAAATTATATAATTAAAAATAATTTATATAAAGAAGAAGAAATATTAATTATTTCTTTTACTAACGAAACTGTAAAAGAACTTAAATCGAGAATAAAATACCAAATAGATATAAAAACATTTCATAAACTTGCTAAAGATATAATATCTAAAATAAATAGTAATTTATCTATCGCAAATGATTATGAATTAAAATATATTATTAATGAATATTTAAATTCTTATGGAAAATACAATAAAAAAACCAATATAATAATTAAAAGAATTATGCATAATACTAATCAAAATCAAATTCAAAATTTAATTTATTCGTTTATTAATATCTATAGATGCAATTACCAAGATATATATTTTTTATATAATTTATATAAAAAAAGTATTTTTATGAATAGATATTATTTTAAAATAATTTTAGATATATATTTAATTTATTTACGTGAATTAGAATCTTCTGGAAAAATGGATTTTAATGAATTAATTATCAAGGCTACTAATTATATTAAAGAAAATAAAGTGAAATTAAATTATAAATATATAATTATTGATGAGTTTCAAGATATTTCTTTAATTAGATTTAAACTAATATATAGTATCCTTATTCAAAATAAAGCTCATATATTTGCAGTTGGTGATGATTTTCAATCAATATACAAATTCAGTGGATGTGATATATCATTATTTATTAATATTAAAACATTATTGCCTTATATAAATACAATTGAATTAAACCATAACTATCGTAATAATCAATCATTAATTAATATAGCTAATAAATTTATTATGAAAAATAAAAATCAAATAATTAAAAATACTATATGTCATAAGGATGATATAAAACCTATTAAGATAGTTTTTTATGTTGATAAAAAAACTGTTATTAACAAAATTTTGAAAAATATAAAAGGAAATATCTTAATTTTAGGAAGAAATAACAAAGATAAAAAAGAGTTTAATATTATAGAAAATAATCGCATCAAATTTTTAACTATTCATAGTTCAAAAGGGATGGAAGAAGATAATGTCATATTAATAAATCTATATAATAATGTTCTGGGATTACCGTCAAAAATAAAAAAAGAAGACTTATTGAACAAAATAGTAAAGTCTGATTATATTATTCATGAAGAAGAAAGAAGATTATTTTATGTGGCTTTAACAAGAAGTAAAAATAATGTTTATTTAATTACACCGTATAATAATTACTCAGTATTTATTAAAGAAATAATAAAAGATAATTACAAAAATTTGGATTTTATTCACATAAAGTAAAACTAATTTCGGTAATTGGGATTCCTTTAATGTAAGCTTCAATATTATATTCTTCTGATTTTTTTGCTTTTTGTAGTTTTATAAAATTATTTATTGCTTCATCGATATTATTATTTTTCATATTATAACAATCTTGATATGAGCAAAATCTATGATAAGTAAAATTTTTGCCAATTAAATATTTCGTAATGTTTTTAGTATTTATTGCATCAAGTCGCTTAGTAATATATGAACATTCTTGATAAGCATAACTCTGATTAGTAAATTTTAATAAAATTCCTATTAGTAACACAATCGTAAGATATATATACTTCTTCATAATAACACCTATAATTATTATGTTCTAATTTTTTACAATTATTAAGCCCATTTTAATTTTACTTACATATAATATGAATGTATATGGAGGATTAATGAAAATAATAGAAAAGAAACCTTTATTTAATTCTTTAGAGAAAAGTGCTTTAGGAAGTATTCTATTAAATAACAATCTATTAGTTTTTTATAAAAAAAATAATAGCATATCTATGTATAATCAATGTCTAGAAAAAACTGTAAATTTATTTATCAATAATAATTATAGTACAGGAACTATTTTCAATGAAAAAATATATTTAATAAAGAGTAAAGAAAAAGATAAAATATATCTAGTTAATGATTTTTTAAAAGAATACGATACTATAAAACCCAATTTCGAAAATAATGAAAAAATTATCGATATAACAAATAATAATAATAATAATTTAATTATTGCCACAAATAATAATATTTATAATTATAATATTAAAAAAGATAAATTAAAAAATATACTAACGGAAAAAACTAAAGATATATTTGGTTATAACAATTTTTTATATAAACAAGATATAGATGGAGTTATATATCGATTAAATGAAAGTACAAATAATATTACCGCAATTTTATACTATAACAAATTATTATATATAGCATATCAAAAAGATGATAATTCATATATTAGTATAATTAATAATAATGGCTATATTTTAAATAATTATTATATAGAAAAAGATATTAAAATAAAATCTATTATGCATAATAAAGTATGTTTTATATTATTAATAACAAAAAAAGATAATTTTGATTATATCTATTACTTAAACTAAAAAAAGAAAGATTTAATCTTCATTTTTTTTTGGTATTTTTAATGTTTGACCGACTTCTAATAAACTATTTTTTAATTCATTTATTTCTCTTATGTAAGCAACAGGAATATTATAATTATTGGCTATTGACCATATACTATCTCCACTTTTCACTGTATATATTTCATAATTTTCTTGCCTAATAAGTGTAACAATTAATTTTTGACCTACTGTTAATAAATTACTTTGTAAATTATTT
>JAQUFX010000034.1 GCA_028684435.1 Bacilli bacterium | reverse complement strand
TCTAAAAGACCGTTATATGTTACTTTATAATCATTACTTATTTCTAAAATTATTTTTTTAGCTTGATAATTATTTTTATTTAAATAAAAATAATATGTATTATTTACTATTTCATCAGCATTATTTTTCATAACTTGGTGATTAGTTTTAAATTTTATAGTTAAATTATTTAAATTTGGATATAAAATAAAAACATTAAGAGGTTTTTTGATATTTATAATGATTCCATCATTATTATTTTTATAATCAAAAGATTTAACATTAGTATTAACAATGGTTGAATATTGATAATCAAGCAAAGTAAAATTACTTTTATAACTAATCCCTAATGTATTTTCAGTATCAATTTTTTTAATATCATAATATTTAATACCTTCTACTTTAGTATTTACTTCAGGTATTTCTTCTCGATAATCAGTAGCTAAGGCACTGTTTAAGGTTAGATTTCTAATTTCTTTATAAGATGGATTATTAATATTCCATGTATTTTTATCATTATTAGTTATTTCTAGATTTTCTGTAAAAATATTATTCTCTAAAGTTAAATTATAAGTTGCATCACATCCAGTTATTAAAAATAACATTAAAATTAAATAAATTATTTTTTTCATTTCATCACCTATACCATACAATTTAATTGATAATAAGAAGCCATATCAATTATTGTATATGTTTGATTAATTTTACTTTTAGTATAACTTTTAAATTGAACCCCACCAGTAGTAGATTCAGCAGCTTGAACTTGATTTTCATTTATTTCAATTATAATAGCGATATGATTTTGATTTACTAATAAAGCACCAGGATAAGCATTTTCATATATAATAGGATTTCCATAATTAAGATACGACGCAGCTGAACCAGCATCAGAATTTATTGATGACGCTCTTAAAGCCCAGTGAACAAAACCACTACAATCAAGCCCACTATAAAAATACATATTCTTTCCTGAATAACTACCTGAGGTAAAAGATCCCCAATTTTTATCTATAAATCCTTCCCCATTATATCTTCCTCCCCAGTAATAAGGAATACTTACTCCTTTAGTGGAAAGTCCATCTATTAATCCAACGGAAGCCCCAGCTACAGCAGATGCAGTACATTTACCACTAAAATCAATTTTCTCTTGAATATAAGCTTCTATTTCAGCAATTCCTGACTCACCAATAACACTTAATAAAGACTGTCCATGTAAATTAGTAGTACCATTTATAGATGGATATATATCTAAAAATCGATAAGTATTATGACTTTTAATAAATTGTAAGACAATATTATGAATTTTTTGATTAGTCTCATTATTATAATGAACCCCATCATCGGTGCTAAAATTATTAACAATTTGACTATATACATCGATATAACTATCTGTAAAAGCCGATGATAATTTAGTATTAAAAGCCATTATTTCTTCATTAGTAATATTAAAACCATTAGCAATTGCTAATTCTTCATTAATAGGATTGACAGACATAAAATAAAATTTTACGTTTTTATAATTGTTAATTAAAGTATTATATACATTTATATATTTATCTATATTATTTAAATCATTAATACCAAAAGAAAATATAACATATTTTGTCGTATCAGCACCAATATAACTTTGTAACTCATTTAATACAGTATCATCAGAAAACCATACATATCCTGATCCATCTTGTGCCATATATGTTATTTCACTTTTATTTATTGTATTTTTAATATTATTAATTCTTGAATCTCCAACATAAATTAATAATTTTTCTATTTGGTCATCAGATACTATTAAATTATAATTACTACTTGCAGTATTTTTATTACCACTACCATCTGTTAAATTTAACATATCAAAAGGATTTAATATAATTATAACTACTAAAACAAATAAAATTGCTCCTACACCAATGAAAATATATTTTTTATAATGCTTCATTATAGATTTCATAGCAATGTCCTTTGCTATTTTTGTATAATCTCCGCCTGATGATGAATTATCTTTATTTGTAGAAGACATAAGGGAATTCACATTTCCTAAGCTTGATGCAATTCCATTTGATGCATTAGATGTTGCTCCACCCATACCACCTATTGCTGAATCTGCTAAATCTAACGAACCAGAATCATCGGCTTTATTTAAGGTATTTTGAAGCATTCCTCCTAAAGGGTGTCTATTAGTTAAATCGGTGACTATTTTCCCCCCCTTATCAAAGACTTTATTTCCAATTTCTGTTTTTGCAATAGCATCAACAGCACTGCCACCTACACCAGGAGCAAAATAATTAGCAGCTGCTTTGGCAGCAGTTTTAGCTACTTTTTTATTTGTTTCTTGGTTTTTTTCTTCTTGATTTTGTTGTTTCATTTCTTCGTTATTTGCATCCATTAATTCATTATTTTTAGGGTTCATTATAATCACCGCCTACCTTTTATTAATTATCTTTATATTGTATAATTATCGAATAATACTTTATATTGCATAATACTATATTCTCTAAATATATAAGTATTATCACTACTATCAATTATATAAAATTCTTTATATTTAGAAGTTTTATTAATACTAATCTTTTCTATTTGACCGTTAAAAAAATTAACATCAAATTTTTCATTAAAATATTCTTTAAATTTATTTAAACTACCAAATTTTTTTTCTCGATAATCTTTATCTATTAAATCATAAGCTACTTCTGGATCACTATAAATGAATTTTGTATATTCAGCTAAATATTTACGAGCTATTTGTTCTTCATTCATATTAATAGGAGTTATTTCATTTATTTTATAATTCTTTAAATAAAAATCTTCTCCAGCTTTATATTCATTTTTTGAAAACATATTATTATCAATTAAATATGTTATTATTAATGCAATGATTATAAGAGAAACACATATAATAATCGTAATTTTATTTTCTTTTATATAATTCATTTTATATCCCCTTTAAATATTTTTCCATCATACGGAGTTACATTAAATATCATATTATTAATATCCAAATCAATAATCAGATAATAATCAACATGTTTAATATATTCATCCATAACATTTTCATTTAAATAACCATATATATAATATCTTATTATATTTTTGTTTATCATCTCATTATACATTTTTCTAGCTTCAAAAATATATTCTTTATTAGTATCTAATAATGATAATTTATGTAAAATATTATCAGAATTAATATTATTTCTTTCTTTATATTTATTATTAAGAAGTAAAATTAAACTATTAATATCTTGTTTATTTAAATAAGAAATATATTTATTAGCGGCATTACTAATCGAAAAAAATCTTCCATAGTCAGCTACTAAACTTATTTTAGTTTTTTCTTCTACTAAAGGTTTAGGTTGACGATATTCAAATAAAATTAAACCAGAAAACAAAACAATAAGAAAAACAATGATTATAATTATATTATTTTTAGATAAATTAAGTTCCATAATAGATCCTTTCTAACATGTAAAATATGTTCCTGAATGAAAGAGATTCCATTCTCTTTCTCTTCTTGTTTTTAATACATCACCTGAAAAACCGGAAGCAGTTGTTGGCTTACTCATATAAACATCATATAACGTCTGTGTATTACCATATTGATTAAAGCTTTCGAAAAAATTTAAAATATTACCAACATTATATTGTCTTGATACTAAGGCATCTATTTGATAAGGAGTTAAATTAATTCCATTATTATTCATTTCTGAATTAATATTATCGTATATATTTGTTATTATTTCGGATTTAATATCATCAACAACATCTTTAGGTATTAATGCCCCTTCATACATATAATTATCTATATCAAATCCTCTTTTAATAAATCTTTGTTTATGATTTATTAAAGTAACACCAGCACCGACTGTTAATGTACCAGTACCTTTTTTAGAATCATCATAAACTTTATAATTACTTCCTCCATCATCTGGACCTATGCCTTCCATACAAATTAGCATACTCATCAAATCAGAAGAACTTACGCTACTTTGGCGAGGATTTTCAGCTGATATATAATCAAGTGGATTAACTGCTGATGAAGGATTATCACCACCAATTCTTATTTCAAAGTGTAAATGAGGTCCAGTAGAATTTCCGGTACTACCCATTTTTCCTAAAACTTGTCCTTGCTCAACACTTTGGCCTTGACTAACCTTAATCGTTCCTTCATGTAAATGAGCATAATAGGTATAATTTCCATCTCCATGAGAAAGAACTACATAATTCCCATATTTTCCCCCACAAGATAAACCATCAGCCATTGTACAATCAGACACTACTTTTTCAACTATTCCATTTCTTGCAGCAACAATATTTATGGTTCCGGATTCAACTCCACCTATATCAAGACCATGATGAAATGAATTTCCTCTTTTTCCAAAATTACTTGTAACACTAAAAGTAGCTGGTTCTCCTAATGCAAATGATGCACCATTTGATTCAGTTATTTCATTACCACCAATTGGCCACCAATATAAAGAGTTATTTAAGTTAGATAAATTTACCTTCGTGTTTTTAGAACCATACGCTTCTAAAATACTTTTTATATATCTTGTAATATCTTTTCTTACATTAATTAATTCTTCTTCATATTCTTCATTTGATAATTTATCTACTTTTTTTAGTACCGGAATAAAATATGATCTTAAGTGTGCTTTTTTATCAAAATAGTTAGTTGTTTCTAAGAATTTCCAATAAGCATCTGGATTATATTCTTTTCCTTGACTTGGAACAGATTTCATTTTTGCTCCAGGGTAGTCATTTATTTTATTTTCACATTCAATTGTTTCATCCGATTTTATTCCAAATATACTTAAAATACTAGGTAATTTAAGCTTCAGTGCCGCATATTCTATAAAAGTAAGAATATTTGATGAGTCTTTAACAGCACATTTAGTTTCCCCATCAACACTTAATGGAGTGCCTCCTTCTAAGCAAGTATCAGTAAAATCCTTTGTAGATGTTTGAACTTGAGTTACATCTCCATAAACAGCATAGCAAGAAGAACCATAACTAAACATATTTCTTATTAACAAATCGAGAGTATCAGTTTCCTTTTTAAAAAAATCTTGATTTGGTATTATATCAATATAATATTCAAAATCATCTTCTAAATAATTGTAAGCTGAATTATCTAAACCAAATAAATCATCATAATTTTTTCCATCATCATTTAATAAATCCGGAGTCAAACCATAGAAAGTTGTTGTAATAATAATATTATCATCGATAGTTATACCACTTTTCTGATAAGCAGCTAATATTTTATATAATCTAGTGTAATATTTTTTTTGTTTTGAAATAATTTTTTCTTTACATTCTTGATTAGATTCTCCACCTTCGGCACATTGATCAGTCCAGTAACCTAAATTTTCTTCAGAAAATTTTTCAAAATCAAAATCAGCATAATTAAAATTCGCTGCATTTACATTAAAAGTAAATAAAAAATAAGTTATTAAAAAGAAAAGTATTAAATAACTTCTTTTTATTAATAACTTATTATGTTTATTAATTATATTTGTCATATTAGTTCACCACCTAAATTTATAAACCTCCACCAGTACCAAATGAATCTAATTCATCTTGCGTAAGCACGACATTAATTATCATCCTACGGTTTCCACAAACAAATAATGCTTGCCCTTGACTATAACTTTTAATACTTTCTTTTTCATTTTCATTTATATCAATTAGTTTCGACAAATCTTCTACTGCTTGTTTTTTTAATCCCATAACTAAATAATAAGCCGCATTATCAAATATAGCTTTACCATGAACTATGATATTTGGAGCTGCAAAATCAGTTGGTTGTTGAGTTATAATAATAGTACCAGTATTATATTTACGACTTCTTCTTTGAATTTGTGCTAAAAATTCTGCACCCAATTCATTCCTACTTGACAATAGAACATGAGCTTCATCGACAAACATTACGGTATTAGTATTCTTATCTAAACATAATCCCCATGCATATTTTAAGATATTGAAAAATAAAGCATTTCTAATATTTTCATCACTATTCATTAATTCTTTAATATTAAATACAATAAATTCACTATTAGTTTCTATTGTCGTATGACCATTAAAATAAAATTTAAGTTCATTTACAAATGGTCTAATCTTTAACTCTAATCTTTCTAAAACATCTTTTTCACGAGTAGCTTCTGGCATAGAAAGTAATCTTCCTTTAATTGTCGAATAAACATCATCAAAAGTTGGAAAATCTTTAGAAGTGAAATTTGTAAAATCAGTTTCAAAATCAATATGAAATCTTTTATAAGTATCTTGTACTACTTCACTAAACATAGCAAGAACATCTTCTTCAATTGATGGGGTATAATACTTCATAAAAGCTTTTAATGATTGAAGTGTTCTAGTTAATACTGTATAACCTAATCCTTCTTTTAAGTCTTCTTCATCAGCATCTACGGAAACTTCAAGAGGGTTAACCATCCCAAATTTGCCACCTTTACCTAGGTCAATAAAATCTCCACCTAAGTTTTTAGTCATTTCTTCAAGTTCACCTTCAGGATCGATCGCAATAATTTTACAACCATTTCTAATATGAGTCCTAAGCATTAATTTAGCTGCAGTACTTTTACCTGAACCAGATGAACCTAATATTATTAAATTAGCATTATTACGATTAAATTCTTTTTTAGTTTGATATAAGAATTGATTAAACAATACCACACCACCAGAAAAATCAACTCCTAAAAGTGTAGATAAACCTGGATCCTTAATACTATCAAATACAAAAGGATACATAGCTGCTATTGTTGGACTAGGAATTGGAGTTCCTACTCTTTCTTCAATATCTTGCTTAGGAAAGATTGGAATCATTGATTTTAAAACTTTTTCTTGTTCAAACATCATTGGAATACCACGCATTCCAACAGCATCTAAGAAATTCCTAATTTGAATTTTTTTATTTTCAAGTTCTTCTTTCGAATCGGCAGTTATCATAACATGCATTTGAAAATCAAATATTTTAGATTGCGTAGCAGCTAGCATTTTTACAAAAGATTCTAACGATTCATAATCTTGTCTGATTCTTTCTTGAATAGTTCTTTCTTTTTCAGCTTGATATCTTTGCTTTAAATCAGCTATTTCTTTATTAATCATTCTACTCATAGTAGAAAATTGAATTGGAATATGTTTTACTACTACTTTAACACCTGGTAAATTAGTAATATTAGCCAAAAATCCTGGTTGGATTAACTTAGGAAAACTAATAATAGTTAAGATAGTTGCATATTTATCACTAATCATAAAATCATTAACATTATATTTCATTCCTTTAGGAGCTATTTCACTTTTAAATGTATTAAACATTAGTCATCACCGTCCCAAATTCATTTTTAACTCCACCATTAAGGAAGTTTTGTAATAAAAACTTCATATCTTCATCGCTTACTTGTCTAGATATCAACCCTGTTGATGCGAGTTGACTTATCATAGTTTGAATTCTTTTTTGTAAAATTTCTACCTTTTTATCTCTAAATAAAATAAAATATTCAGTATCAACAGCATTTACAGCAGAACTACCAAATAGTTCAGCTTTTCTGATATCTTGTGATACTAATTTTCTTACTATTCCATTTGGAGAATTATTATATTGTAATTGTAATTGTGATAAATATAAATTTATATCAACTGGACGGTCAGCTACAATTAACCAAAACTCATAGTCAATAATATTATAAAAATTTCTTAAATTAAATATTATATTATTTTGAGTTTGTGGATCTAATATGAAGATATTTTTTGGTTCTACTTTAATCCCAGTAACATAATAATTACTTTCAAGTAAAATCATTCCTCCCTGTATGGATTTAACAGGTACCCAGTCTTCAGTATATTTTGAATTACTTGCTATCTTCTTCGTCATATTTAGCACACCAACCTTTCCAATAATAAATTCTTCTTTTAGTAAAATAAGTATAAATATTTCTAATAAATGTTCGCACATTATGATGATTCGGAACCGGAACTACTAAAAAAGCTGCAATTAATGCTGGCAACATAATTAATACTGAAGTAGTTAAATCTGATGCTCTTATAGCCAACATTAAGATAAAGGTAAGTCCAACTCCAGTTCCAAATATAAGTAAATCAATTTGATTAAAGAAACTTAATATCAACATTGATTTTTTTGAATTAGCCGGTATCAAGAAATTATTATTCCCCATTTTATTCCTCCTTTATTTATTTAAACCTTTATCTGCTTTAATTGTGATATAAGGTAAAATTTTTTTTACTATTACATAATTTATATAATAATCTTTAACTTTCAAATAAGTATCTTTCGGTACTTTCAATTTTAATTTGTTTGCATATATTATATTTTTCTTTAAATGTTTATCAATTTCCTTTTGAATTAATTTAGCTTGTGCTTCTGGAATGCTAGAATATAAATTAATCAACATTTGATGAAAGTATTCTTGAATTTGATTAGAATCCATATTTTGAAATTTATCAGGGAGTTTATTTACATAAATTTCACTTAATAATTCACTTTCAGCTTTTTTAATACCATTTGATTCTTTTTCATCAGCTAAACTCCAATAAAAATCTGATAATTCTAAATATTTTTCACAAAATTTTTTTAAATTAATATATTCAGGTTGTTCTAAATAATCAATTATTTTTTTAGTTATACCCACAATTATTTATCCTTTTTATTCTGTTGTTCTTTTTGAATCTTTTGGATGGTATTTTCATCTTTTAATCTATTTTCAACATTTGATATTTTATCAAAAAGTTCTAATCTTTCATTAATAGGTACTTGTTCATTAGCAAGACTTACATATGCTTTTTCAAACTCAGCAATAGAATTAAATTCATTTCCTAAAATAGTTTGGCCTTTTTGACTTCCTAAAATATTAATTGTATCTTGAAGTGATTTAGATACTGTTTTTCCATACTCTAAAGTAACGTCTTTCTTTTTAGCCATATTAGCTACTTTACGATTATTAATAGATGATTTATAATGGCCATCTATAACATCAGCGATTTCTTTTTCATATTTAGCGTATTTCTTTTCAAATGCTTTTTTATCACCGTTATAATCTTGTGACACATCAATTTCGATTTGATTAGCTTGTTGTTGAGATATACTTCCATGTTCAGTTATATAGGCTTGTTTTTCAGCATCAATTATTTTATTTATAATATCATTTCCTTGGTTATTATTATATACAATATCTGGAATGATATTGTCTTTATAATAATCAGACCTACTCTTTTCTCGCCTATCTTTTATTGCTTTAATATCATTATCATTTTCGTTTAAAGCATTATCTAGTCTAGTAAAATCACCTATTGTAGAATTAGTAGCTGAAAGCTTTTCATTTGATATTCCACCATGTACCCAATCTTTAGATCTTTGCCCAAAATCTAGTAAATCATCTTTAGCAAGAGGAACTCTTCCAAATACTGATCCCCCCCACATTTTATTACCATGAGCATCTGTAAACCTTTCTCTTGCGGCTTGACTTCTAGCTTCACTAGCTGTTCTAGCAGCGTCGGTTTCTGCTCTTGCTCGATTTATATTTCCGCCTAATTGACCCCAAGATGTCATACCTTCACTATTTTTTAATCCTCGGTATCCACCACTAAACAAACTTTTTGAAGTACCTAAAACGCCTCCACCATTAAAGGCACTTGATATTGCAGAAGCACCAGCACCACCTAACATTGCTGCTCCACGTTGAGCATAGGTATTATCATTTAATCTTTTCTTGATACTTATACCATTAGCTAAGTCTTTAATATTAAATAATTTTTTGATTAATTCAGGGGCATTTTTAGCAAATTGCAGAATTCCTAATATAATAACTACTGTTGCTAGCATTTTAACTAATGTACCAGCATCTGATTGATTACTATGAAAAATATTTTCTATTACCTCTGGTACTAATGTAATAGCAAACATAGAAAAATAAATAATAATTAACTTCATAAATATTTCTAAATAAGTTTCAACCAAAGATCTAAACCATTCAGTTTGAGAAAGTGGCTCTTTTTTAGTTATATTTTGAGCAATAGGAATCGGTGCTATAATTTGTAAAAATCCCAATTTAGCAACCCGAATTCCAATATCGAGAGCAAAAGCTACAATCATTTGGATAGCTAAAATAGCTGCTATCGTGCTTAGAATAGCATAATATGTCATTTCTCTTTCAGAATTTACAAGCCGTTCCCAAGGATTTAAATTTAATTGCTTTTTTATATTAGAATCTCCAAAAAAATAACCTGGAGTATTATTTTCAAGAGCTTTATCGTATGCTTCAATAAAATTAGCACAAGCAGGTACACTTGTTTTATTTTCTTCAATAATACAATCTAAATATGAATATTCTTTTCCTGTAGAATCAACAGGATGATAAAAAGCTTGACCAATCGATAAAGCCATAGAAGTCCCAGCAGTTTTAAGTGAATTATCTGGTGCAGACCCAGATGAACTTCCAAGGATAATATTTCCAATAACATTTGAAGATAAAATATTATTTTGGAATATTTGCATATATTTAAATATTGTCGGAAGTAATATAATAATTATTATTGATTTTACTAACTTGCTTACTATTGTTTTAG
>JAQUFX010000033.1:10036-10655 GCA_028684435.1 Bacilli bacterium | reverse complement strand
TGCTCCATCCCGCGATATTAAATTGGCGGAGAAAAAGGGATTCGAACCCCTGCGCCGTTGCCGACCTTCTGGTTTTCAAGACCAGCCCCTTCAACCAGACTTGGGTATTTCTCCGTAATTCCTACTTGAGGAACATATAAATTATAACATATTTATCCTTTTATAGTCAATAAAAAGCCGGCTTTTTATTGACCAAAATTAAAATATATGTAAAAAGAGCTAAAGCTCTTTATTAACAAATGGTGTTCTGTGTGCGGCTCGAACGCACGACCCTTTGATTAAAAGTCAAATGCTCTACCTACTGAGCTAACAGAACAAATATTTTTTGGTTGCCCCGGAAGGGTTCGAACCGTCGAATGTCAGAGTCAAAGTCTGATGCCTTACCACTTGGCTACGGGGCAAAATAATGGTGGAGAGACATAGATTTGAACTATGGAACCCGAAGGAACAGATTTACAGTCTGCCGCGTTTGGCCACTTCGCTACCTCTCCGTAAATGGTGCCGACAGAGAGAGTCGAACTCCCAACCTACTGATTACAAGTCAGTTGCGCTACCAATTACGCTATGTCGGCATTAAATGGTGGGCGATGTAGGACTCGAACCTACGACCCCCTGCTTG
>JAQUFX010000033.1:0-10026 GCA_028684435.1 Bacilli bacterium | reverse complement strand
TTTAATCCTCGCAGGATTTTAAGTCCTGTGCGTCTACCTATTCCGCCACTCGGGCAGGCACTTTGTCTTAAATAAATTAAGACTATTAGAGTATAACCTATTTTTTTTAGTTTATCAAGACTTTTTGGCTTTATAAATTAAATTAACATGTTTTTTATATTACTATTTATCTAATTCTTTTAGCTTCTCTGTTGTCCAATCTTTTAATTTTTCATGTAAAGGTAAAAATCCCCTGATTGATTCTTTTACTAAAACTTTTTCATCATTATATTTATAATTTATATTTTTTATTGATAATATTAATTGTTTATCTTTTTCATTAACATCTAAAATATATACATATATAATATCTCCAATATTTACATATTTATTAGGATTAGTTACATATCCCCTTGTAATTTCTGAAATATGAATTAAACCATTATATTCATTATCTAAACTAATAAATATTCCATATTCTTCAATTCCGGTTACTTTTCCCTCTACAATATCACCTTTTTTATACATTTCAAAGCTCCTCTAATATTATTATAACATGTTATAGTCTTTACTAAATAAATATTTTTTTGTATAATTTAAATAGGTGATAAAAATGGAAGATAAAATTAAAGATGTAATAGAAAAAATGAGACCTTATATGAATAGCCATGGAGGAAATATTGATTTTGTTAAATATGAAGATAATATTGTTTACATTAAATTAACCGGACTATGTAGTTCATGTCCTCATCAAAATGAAACATTACAAAATGGTTTATTAAGAGCTCTTCAAGCAGAAGTCCCCGAAATAAAAGAACTTATTGTAGTAGATTTATAGTTCTTTTCCTTATCCAATTAATATTAACAATTGGATATTTTTTTTGTAATAAATTATAAATCTTTATTAATATATTTTCAAAATCATAACATAGATTAATAATTAATATTAATTCATCTTCATTTTTATCATTTAAAATAATTTCATCAAAAATATCAAAATAATATGAAGGATATAGTAATCTAGCCAATAATAAATTAGCACTCAATTCAGTATAGTTAAAACTATCTATATATTCTAAATAATATTTATCTTCTTTTTTTTCACAAAAAAAAGAATTTTTTATATATTCAGCTATATTTCTTACATATACATCAGATAGCATATTACCAGGATTAAAATAATCACCCTTTTTAATTGGGACATTCATTCGATAATGTTGAATAATGCTTTCATTTTCATTAATATCTTTATATTTATTAGCTATATATATAGCATTTTCAGCAAGGCCTATATAATAATAAATACTTTCTAAGATAATTTTTTTATCTTGAGCTAATTCATTAATTTGAATTTCATAATAATCAATTCTTTCACTCCATAGTTTGCCCCAAATAACATTAGATTTACTAGGAATATATATTTGTTCTTCAAACTTTAATACTTCTTTATCATCGCCATTTATTTCCAAAAGAACATATTCTTTGTTATCAAAATTACTTACGGGATTATTATCCTTATTTAATATAATAATATAAAATCCAATATTATTTTTCATTAATTTCTCATAAATATCTAAAATGTGGCTTTTAGGTAAAATTAATTCAATTAATAAAAATTTGTAACCATTAATAACAAAATAAAATCCATTATACATCTTATGTAATTCACTAGGATATAAATTGTAATAAAAATTAATTATATTTTCCATATTTAATAATATGAAAAAAGCTTAAGTTTTATACTTAAGCTGCTAAGCCTTTATTTTGTTCTAGTTCATCAAATATGTTAGGTGATCCAGGTTCTATATTAAAAGGAGATATTCCTTCTACGTTCTGAGTGTTTAGTGGTGCTTCACTATCATTAATTAGTGGTTCTATATTTTTTTCTATTGGCTGTTCTACAACTCGAGATGTTACATTACTAATAGTATCTTCTTTAGATACTTGATATATATTAGATAATTTAATTACATCTTCTCCAATTGAATCAAGATCTCCTTGAAGTTTTGTAATTTTATTTATAATTCCTAAAACAACATCATTTCCCATATTATCTAAATTTTTTTCTTGCTGAGGTTTATTTTGATTTGATTCCATATTAATAATTTCTTCTTTTATTGGACTAGGTGCTATTTTTACTTCATCTTGAATTTTAGATTCTGTAAGTTCATTTGCAAGTAATTCAGCCGGAGTTGAAATATTAGGCTCTATCGATTGAATTAAATCTTCCTTTATAACTGGGTTTTGAATAGTATTATTTTTTATTGCTGATTCATAACCTTCTTTAAATTTTGTTTTTTTAGCCTCATCTATTGCGATTACATTAGGCTCTTTAATATTTATAACATTTTCCAATTTATTAACCTCCTATATTAATATATCTTACATTCGTATTATCATTACCTGTTAAAATAGATTTCATTACATTTTTTAAATTAATCCACTCTTGTTCAGACATTTTTTCTCCAATACTAACAGGACTATTTGAATCCATTATTTCAGCAACATACATTTTTATTAAGTTGTTTTCAACAACTTCATTTTTAGTATAAAAAATATATTTTTTCCCAATATTAATTAATTCAAAAGAACTAATAAGCTCAGCTGGAATAATTTCACCACTAGACAATTTAACTTGGATGTTATTCATATTATTACCTCACTATTCTATTATAAGCATATCATAAAAAAAAGGCTTATTCAATAACTTTTTCAATTATAAAGTGTCTACATTCATAAGCACAATTATCTTTTAAATAGGTTTCATAATTTTTATAATTATTAATGTCAGTACAATTTTTATTTTCTGGTTTATAAAATCCTTTTAATCTAACTTTACCATATGACCAATCACCTAAAATGTAATCATAAGGATAAAAATATTCCGTATATTTTTCTTTTAAAGCTTCTAAATCAAAGCCGTCACGATAATTTACTATTAATTTATATTTATAATCATCTAATATAATTCCTTGCATATTAACTCCTTAAAAATGAAAATGCAACTAACAAACCTACCATTATTTCAGTAGCCATAATACTTAATAATACTATAGTATCCACAAATCCACTTCCACTTGATAAGACAAGCTTTCTTGGATCAAATTTAGGTTTATTACCTCCATTATTCGTTTCTTCTTTTTTGATTGTTTCGTTTATTTCCTTTATTTTTATATTTGATAATTTTTTAACTTCATCAATAGATAATCCATATTTTTGATAAATTTCAGGTGATAATAATTCTGGTTGAATTGTTTCTAAAGTTATATTTCCTTCTAATTGAAATCTTTTTCTTCTCCAAAGACTAGGTATTAAGGTTTTGTCTTCAACTATTAAATCTTGTACTTTAACTATATCTCCTTCAACAGGATCAAAAAAATTATTATATTTATCTATTTCTTTTTCAGTTATTTTTTGAAAATTACTTTTAAGCAAAACCATATTTATCATAATAGTTTCAACTTGCATAGGTAATTTTGTTTTTGGTTCTTCATGTAAACTATTTAACCATCTATCATAATCTCCCATATATTTAATAAACATTTCCATTTCTGATTCTTTTAAACCATATAACATAAGATTTTTTTTAAAACTTTCTTCTTTTCCTAATTTAAAAGGATTAATAATATTTATTTCTCCATATATTGAAACAAGTATTTGAACAATAGAAAACTCGAAGATATGTATTTTATCAATTCCTTTATCTTCGATATAATTTAAATAATTAATAATACCATTATGAATTGCATTGTTTATAAATACTTTCATGGCAATTACCATCCTATTATTAATATATCACAAAAATAAATAACATACCATATTATTTTAAATTGATTACATCACTTTTACTTTCTAAAAAACCATTATAGAAACTAGGTATTTTTCCTTGAATAACTTTAGAAGCTACTAACATATCAAATTTATATTCTATTTGCTCAGAACTAGCCGGATATAATAAGCTTTCTTTAATATATATAGTAATATATAAATTCACTAACAAACTATTAATACCATAACTAGTTACTTTAGTATAAAGATCTCCTCTTACATTTTCTAGTAAATTTACTTTAATATATATTTTAGGACCTAAATTCATTAATAATATATTATCAGACCAAGCATAATAAGGAACTTTTAATACTAAATTTTCATTAAATGCTATAGCCGGTGAATAAAGTTTACCTTTTTTTAAATCTATTATTTCATTTTCTATTTTTTCTTTAATATTTAATATAACTTCATAACCTTTATCTAATTTAAAATCAACATGAGTTATAACATCTTCTTTATCTTTATTTATAATAATTAATTCTTCCATCGAAACTTTCATTAAGTTTTCTTTAGTTAAATGTTTTATAACAATATTAGTCGTTATTTCTTTTAATTCTTTTTTGGCACTTTCTTCAATAGTATCACTGAATTTCGTAATAAAAATTATAAGAAAAAAGATTGTATTAACTACAATAGCTAAAATTATTATAAATATAATTCTCTTTTTTTTTATATTAATTCTTTTTTTATATTTAACTCTTTTCATATTTAAGTATATGATAAAAAAAGAGCTATATTAAAATAGTTCTAAATTTAAATAATCATTTAATACAAATAATATTAAAGCAACAATTATAATAATAAAGACAAATACTAATAATTTTATTAATACTGAAGTAGATTTTATATCTTTTTGAATATCTTTAAAATCTTCATAATCTTTTTCTTGGACTTTCATATTACCTGTAAAAAAAGTACTTTCATTAGTAACTGAATCAATTTGTTCGGTCACATTTAAATCAAGTAAATCGGCGGCTTCATTTTTAGCTTTTTCTTGATTTTCTATTTCTAATTGCGTAATAGTATTAATTAAAGTCATTAATTCTTTTTCATCATCAAGTTTCTTAAAATCTGATTTATTAATATTTAATTTTTCTAATATATCATTATTAGTATTATTAATTTTCTTTAATCTATCTTGCAAATAATCAACTGATTGTTCCGACTTAGCTTTAGCAATTATTTCATTTATATCATATTCTTTAGTATCAAATAGATCATCTTCTTCTTTAACTTCTTCAGTCTCATAATCTAATGCAATAGATTTTCTTCTTGGCATATTATCACGATATTTTTTATCAAGCATTTCTCTAATTTTATCAACATCAATATTTTTACTATCAGTTTTTAAAACTGATATGTTAGAGTTTAAATCTATCTTACAATAATTTTCAATTTCATTATTTTGATACAAACTAGCTTTTAATTCCGTTCTTTTTTTATAATCAGGAGTATCAAATTCATACTTGTCCATACGCGAATTCATAAAATCACCACTCTGTAATTATAATATCATAAAATGTAAACAATTGGAATATATCTTGATTTCTTATCTTAAAAGTCGCTATAATATTTATGGAGGATTTATGAAGAAAGTTGAAATAATAAAAGACTCTTGTATATCTTGCGGATTATGTATCCAAATGAATAACGAAGTGTTTAATTATGATGATAATGGTAAAAGCGATGTAGTTAAACAAATAGTTAATGATGATGTTATTAATATTGCTAATATGTGCCCAACTGGAGCAATTATTATAACTGAATAATAAAAAGGATTTTTTAATCCTTTTTAATTTTCTTCTAAATAATTAGCACTTTTATGAGGCTCTTCAAATAACAAATTCGGATAATTTTGTTGTCTTAAAGCTTCATAGAGCATTATAGCAACACAATTTGATAAATTTAAAGCTCTGACTTTATCAGTAGTAGGAATTCTCATACATTTATCTAAATAAGATCGTAATATTTTTTTAGGAATACCAGTAGTTTCTTTTCCAAAAATAAAATAAATATTTTCTTCTTTATCTCCATAGTCAAAACTAGTATGTGGTTTTTTCCCATACCTAGTTAAAAAATAATACTTACCTTTATTTTGTCTAAAAAATTCATCTATATTCTCATATATATTATAAGAACAATCTTTAATATAATTGACACCACTTCTTTTAATACTTTTTTCATCTAAACTAAAACCTAATGGTTTTATTAAATGAAGCTTGGTATTAGTAGCAACACAAGTTCTCATTATATTTCCGGTATTTCCAGGAATAAGCGGTTCATGTAGGACGATATTTATCATATTTCACTAATTATTTCATATTTTTCTAATAATTGGGTGAATCTACCAACATCAATCTTCGAATTTTTACTATCTATTAAATCTATTACTTTATTATCTTTAAAATAAATTATAGCAGGTACATTAGTAATTTTAATATCTTTTAATTTTAAAATATTATTTAATTTTTCAATATAATTCTCATCATTCATTAAATCGGTAATATTTAAATAAACCATATTATCAATTAATTCATTATCTCTTAATACTTTTTTTAACTTTACTTCAAAATCTCTAATATCTGAATCGCCTGTATAGCTAATATATAAAAAAGTATCGCTACTAAATTCAAGCATAGCATTTTGAATTTCGTTATATTGAATATTAGCAACATGTTTAGAAATATAACTATTATTTATTTGATTATCTAAATAATGACGATAAAGATTGCTAGCTGCAATAGTGATTAAAATAATTCCTAATAATAATAAAAATAATTGGATATATCTTTTTTTATATTCTTTTTTATTCATTATTTTTTCACTCTTCCTTTACTATTAAAGTATATCATATTATAAAATAAAAATGAAGAAATTATTCTTCATTAATATCCCATTTTCTTATATTTATCATGTAATTCTTTAAATCGAGCAAAGTGAACTATTTCTCTTTGTCTTAAGAATAATAATGGATTAATTAAATCAGGGTCTTCGGTCATATCAATTAAATTCTCATAAGTTGATCTTGCTTTTTCTTCAGCAGCCATATCTTCAGCTAAATCAGTAATAGGATCTCCCATTGATTGTAAAGAACCAGCCGTAAACGGATTCCCAAAACTATCACTAGGATATATTCCTTTACCATGTTCAATATAATTTGCAGTTAAATCATGTTGTTTTAATTCATCTAAAGAAGCATCTTTTATTAATTGATAAACCATGGTACATACCATTTCACAATGTCCCATTTCTTCAGTTGCAATATCATTTAATAAGGCTGCTCCTTCAGGAGTTGGCATAGAAAATTTATGGCAAAAATATCTTAAAAAAGCACCTAATTCACCATTTGGACCTCCAAACTGAGTTATAATAAGTTTAGCCATTTTAACATCTTTTTTCTTTACATCAACTGGGTATGGTAATTTTTTATCATATTTATACATCTTTTACCTCCCATGTCCATGGCTTTTTATGCCAAGTGAAATTTTGGCCTACATCATGACGCAAATCTAATACATCATAATTTTCTGAATATGTTTTAGTTAAATTCTCTAATTCAGATATATAATTTTTAAATAAATGAAATGCTTCTTGATCCTCTGGATATATATCTAAATATAGATTTAAATCATTAACCGCTAAACATAATGATTGAATTTTTAATAATAAACAACCTTTTTGGCTATCAGATTTTAATTCTCTAGGTTTATAATTTTTATAAGGACTATATAAATCATAAAATAAATTACCTATTGTTAATCCTTCAATTGGGATTAAAATTCCGTTATCTTTCTTTAAATTAAAGTAATCTTTTAATAAAAATTCATCTATATATTCTTTGTACATTTTATCTCCTCCAATTTATAATATGTAAAACGCCCTTTTAAATAAGGGCATTTTCATTATATAATGTCATTTAATATTTTTTTTAAATTTACTTATTAAAATATAAATGATATTATAATATCGGTGATATAGATATGATATTATTCTTAACTTGTCTTAAAATTTTTTTTGCCAGAATGACTGATGTATGTTTAGGTACATTAAGAACAGTAAATATTGTTAAAGGTCATAAACTTACCGCTACAATAATTGCTTTTGTTGAAGTTACTATTTGGTTTTTAGTTGCTCGAGAAGCTTTAAATTCTGCTTTTGATTCTTGGTTTATACCGATATCTTTTGCTGGAGGATATGCTATTGGCACTTGTATCGGCATCTTTTTAAGTGAAAAATTAATTGGAGGACATTTAACGCTTAATATAATATCTTCAAAAATAAATCAAAATAATATCAATTTAATAAAAGATCATGGATTTGGAGTTTCAATCATAAATAACCAAGATGATAAAATGATGTTACTAATTGAAATAGATAAAAAGCATTTAAAAGAATTACAGAAATTAATTAAATCCATTGATAGTTCAGCTTTTATTATAGCTAATGAAACCACTTATGTTCATAATGGATTTATTAAATAATAAGGTCATAAATATTCCTTATTATTTTTTTTAATTAAATAAGTCTTTCTTGCTATATCAAATGGTATTACCGAAAAAGCTATAATAATAACTAAAAATAACTCTTTAATGGTTAGTCCATAAGTTCTAAAAATATTACCACCATGATAAATTAAATAAATTTGAATAAGCGTTACTAGGAAAAAGATAATTAAAAAAACTTTATTTTGAGTTATGTTATAAACTAAATTTCTTGCTTTAGTCCTAGCATTAAAAGCATTAAAAATTCCTATAAATATAAAGAGTGCAAAAAAAGCGGTCATAAAATAATAATTATTAATATCATAACGTATTATATCTTTAAAAATAGGTAATTTTAAAAATAGTATACAAAGCAACGAAGAATAAAATCCCGTAAAAATTATTTCTCCATACATATAATTATTTATTATTGGAACATTTTTATCTTTAGGTTTTTCTTTCATAAATTCAATATTTGATCCTTCATATGCAAAGGCAAGTCCAGCTAAAGTATCCATAATCATATTTATCCATAACATTTGCATAACCGTTACTGGTGTACTTATTCCAATAAATGGCCCAATTATAGATAAAGTCATAGCACATATATTTACTGTTAATTGAAATATAATAAATTTTCTAATATTTTTAAAAATAGTTCG
Organism: Bacilli bacterium; assembly: GCA_028684435.1. Lineage (GTDB taxonomy): Bacteria > Bacillota_I > Bacilli_A > RF39 > UBA660 > DUUS01. The sequence goes on along the minus strand of JAQUFX010000033.1, from coordinate 1,073 downwards.
TCCAAAAAGGATAGCATTACTTATTGATTTTATATTATCATCTAAAATAACTATATCGCTTGCTTCTTTTGCTACTTCAGTTCCACTTCCCATTGAAAAGCCAACATCAGCTTTTTTTAATGCTGATGCATCATTAACTCCATCTCCAGTCATACCTACAACTATATTTAATTCTTGAGCAATTTTAACTAACCTACTTTTGTCAATTGGTTTAGCTCTTGCTATTATTTTTAATTTTGGTAAAATCTCTTTTATTTCATCATTACTAAAATTATTAAATTCATTACTAGTAATGGCTATTTCATTATTATTTAAAATTTTTAACGACTTACCTACTACTAATGCAGTATCAAGAGCATCCCCAGTTATTAATATTACTTTTATACCAGCATCTTGAATCAACTTTACACCATCGTAAGCATCTTCTCGTATTTCGTCTTGAATTAAAACTATCCCAATAAAAGTCAATTCATGGTTATTAGGTTTGTCATTAAAAGCTAGCATTATAATTCTCATACCTTTTTGAGTATATTTACTAATCATTTCTTCTATATCTTGATGATTAGTTAATAATTCTTTTTTATTATTTTTATCTAAATAATATTTACATTTAGGTAGTATTACTTCGCTTGCTCCTTTAATATAAAAGTTATCTTTAGTTGTTACACTAGAATATTTTAAATTACTATCAAAAGGTTCTTTTATAATTATTTCTTCTTTTTCATAAATTGTAATAAATTTTTTTAAGGCTTGATCAGTAGTGTTACCACCTAATATTTTGCTATCAACTATTTCACTAGAATTATTTATGTTAATGGATTTAGATATAATATTTAAATATTTAGGATATTTCATTAATTCAATTTCATTATTAAAAATTCTACCATAATAATCACATATTCCTAATACTGAAAGCTCTCCTTTAGTTAAAGTTCCAGTTTTATCAGTTAGAAGTAAATTTAAGGAACCAGCTGTTTCAATACCAACTAGTTTTCTAACCAAAACATTATCTTTTAATAACTTTTTCATATTAGTTGATAATACTAACGCAACCATCATTGGCAAACCTTCTG
>JAQUFX010000032.1 GCA_028684435.1 Bacilli bacterium | reverse complement strand
ATATTTTTCATGTTCGTTCATTCTTAATTTTACCTTTCTCATGTAAGTCACCTCGTGACATATTGTATATTATTTTTGAGACATAATCAAAAGTTAATACTTAAGACATTATCATAAGTTAAACACACCTGCTAGTATTTTTGAATGATTTATTTGACATAAATATATTAATATGATAAAGTATAATTCCAATTAAGAGTATAAAACAAATGCTTCGGTTGACAAAAGCCATAAAATATGCTATAATATATGTATATTTAGGGATATAGGGGGGAATATTTATGAAAGGATTTCTTTTAGATTATATCAATGAAAATGAGTTTAAAAAATTAGAAAGAGCATTAAAAAAATATAATATGCTTGCTTTTAAGAAATTAAACTTTGAGTATTATCCATCTTTAAGAAATGGTAAATTTGTTGGTGAAAAGATATCAAGTAATAAAAAAGAAAATACTGAAACTTATGAATTAAAATTACCTAGTGATCATATGTTTAGTCAAGTTCATGGTGATGTTAACTTAAAGTATATTGTATATAAAGATGCAGGAACAATAATGCTTGATACTATAACACCTACACAAATATTGTTAGAAGGTCATATGGCTGAATTACCTACTTATAAAGGTGTTATGATTAGTAAAGCAAATGCTACTAAAGATAAATTTAAAATTGATTTATTATATATGATGCAAGATAAGTAATTATCTTGTTTTTTTTATAAAAAAAAGTAGCAAAATTTTTGCTACCAAAATTATTTTTTTGTTTTAAATAATAAATATTCTTTTTCGTGTATATTTTCTTTAGTGATAATTTTATTACTACCTACACAATAAAGATTATCAAGTTCTAGGAGAGCATTTATTGATATGTCATATAAAGAAATACTGTTAAATCAGGTCTTAAAAGTTCTAATAGCCCATATTTTAAACTTTCAAGCCACTTATCTTTTTAACAATAATTTTTTTACTTCCAGCCAATCTTCTGCTCTCTCAATTCCTTGAGATTGAAGTATTTTATTGCTAATGTCTCTATTATGATAAGCTGTATATAATAGTTTTCTTTCAGCACCATCTAAATTATCAACTTTATCATCTATTCTAATTTCACAATTAAGTACCGATTTATCAACTAGGAATACAAAGTTATTTGGTGTAAGAAATGGCAGTTTGTCCATTAAATAATTATATTTTTGTACTAGTATTATTCCTGATTCTCTTGGAATCTCTGGGAATATGTACGAAGTACCAATATAAATTTTAAATGCATCATTTAATTCTTTTATTACTTTATAAGCATTTGCATTCATTTCACAATAGTCATACATATTTTTAGTTAAAAAGTATCTGAAAAAGTCTTGTTTATCTGGAATAACATCTTGCATATAAAAATGTTTAAAATCTTTTTCAGTATAATGAGTACCTAAATATTGATTTATTAAATATAGGAATCCGCCTTTTACAATAACATCATCCATATCAATCATAAGTCCTTGTTGCTTCTCCATAAAATACCTCCATGCAATTTATTCTATCATAAATATTTAATTAAAACCTTAAATTATCATCTTTTTTAGTGTTTTTTTCAGATTGCTTATGCTTGCAATTTGTCTTAAATTATCATCAATACATTATGATGATTCTTTGTAAAACACAAAAAAATCAATCCATTTCTGAATTGATATTTATTAATAGTTAAACATAAAGTTCATTTGAATTCTTTATTGGTGCAGGTAACAGGAATTGAACCTGCATGGATTGCTCCACTAGATCCTAAGTCTAGCGCGTCTGCCAGTTCCGCCATACCTGCAAAAAAAATGGTGGATCTTGTAGGACTCGAACCTACGACCGCCCGGTTATGAGCCGGATGCTCTAACCAACTGAGCTAAAGATCCATGACTACATTATAATAGCATATTTAAAAATTATGTGCAATAATATTTTGGTAAATATTAAGAAAAGATGTATAATATTAATAGGAGTAGTTATATGGCAATAAAAAATAAAAATGTTATTTTATTTATATTATTAATTTTAATAATATTTAGTACTATTGTTATAAATTTATTTATTCATTTTAGTGAAATGCAAAAACTATATGATGATAAAACGATTAAAAAATCTAATGTTACATACAATTATCCTTATTTTAATGATAATAAAGATATCTATATTAGAAACTATTTAAGTATGGTAGATATTAATAAAACTGATAATATTAAATATATTGTAAATTATTTAGGAGATTATATTGTTGTTTTATTTAAATTATATAAAAATGATATCATTATAGATTATAAAAGTATTATTTTTAAAGATCAATTAATAATTAATATTAATAGTTTAATAACTAATCAAGATGAATTTAATAAAGTATTAAAAATTTATCGGGATAATAATAATATAAAAATAAGTGATGAAAGTTTAAAAAATGGTACTAAAAGTTATTTATTTAAAGATAAAGAGTTAGATATGTTTTTATCTAATTATGATGATAAAAATTCAATAACTTTATTTAGAATAAATTATAAAGAAATAGAAAAATATTTAAATTTTCCTTATCGTATAAATCCAAAATATAAGAAAATGAATAATAATAATATAATTACTAGTCAAAGAATAATGCCAATAGATAAAACTAAAAAATTAGTTGCTTTTACCTTTGATGATGGACCAAGTATTTACACTTTAGAAATTGCTGAAGTATTAGAGGAATTTAAAGCTAATGCTACATTCTTTATGGTGGGTTATAATATAAAAATAAGAAATAGTGTTGTTTTAGATTTATATAACAGAGGATTTGAACTTGGTAATCATACAATAGATCATTCAAGATTAACTAAATTTGACTGTGATAAAGTAGAAGCTAAAATTGAGGAAAATAATGATTTAGTAATTAATATTATAAATGAAAAAATGAAACTATTTAGACCAACATATGGTGCTTTAAATATAGATATAAAGCCTTGTATAAAATATCCTATTATTCTTTGGAGTGTAGATTCCAGGGATTGGGAAAGTAAAAATTTGGAAAGTATTACTTATGAAGTAATATCAAATATTAAAGATGGTGATATTGTCTTGTTTCATGATTTACATAAAATATCTCTTGATGCTATAAAAATAATATTACCAATATTATATGATGATAATTTTCAAGTAGTTTCTGTAAGTGAATTATTTAAAGCTAAAGATATTCCCTTAGAAAATAATAAAGTATATCGAAAAGCAAAAATTAATAATAATGATGTAAATAATTAGATAGATGGTCTAATTATTTTTAATTTTAATAATCTTTTAAAAATGCATAAAATATATTGTTAAAACTTGCATGTTTACTATTAATATGTTATTATAAAAAGCACTTAAAAAAGAAAAGAGGGTTTTGAGTATGAAAAAAGAATTCTTCGGCTTATTATTGAGTTTTATTTCAATTTTAGGATTTGGTATTGATGTAAATGCTGCACCAGCACCATCTACTATTCAAGCTGGAACACAATCAGGACTTTATTATTTTGTCCCAGGATATGGAGTTTCTGTTAAAAAAACTATAGATGGGCATTATTTATATTGTGATAATATAAAATTAGAATTTCCGGCAAATAAAACATTAACTTTAAGTAGAGAAGTTGATGAAGGGTTTGTTTATATGTTAAGAAATAAACCAAGTACAGGAGATATAAATAAAGATTTTTATATTTTACAAATGGCAGTTTGGTGGTATAAAGATATTGTTGATGGCCAAAGTAATTTAAGTACTTTTAAAACATATTGTACTAATAATCGTAATACTAATTCAGTATGCGGGCATGTATATAATTTAGTAGAAGGTGCTAAATTATATAATCAATCAAAAGGAACAATGTCATTTAGTTCAGGATTTGTAAGTTTTTATGAACAAGGAAGTTATTATATTTCTAATACCATTACTTTAACTAGTAATAATTTAAGTATATTTACTGGGGTTAAATTAGTAGGCGCTCCAAGTGGAAGTTCAATTATTAATAGTAATATTATTAATAATAATGGTACATTCCAAATTAGAGTACCAGTAAGCTCAGTTAAAGTTGGAAGTACTAAATTTAATATTGAAGCTAATGGTAATTATAATATATTATCAGCTTATGATTATTATTATTCATCTAGTTATCAAAAAGCAATTTATGATGTTGTTTACAATAATAGTTTTCCAATAAGTGTGTCTAAATCAGCTACAATTACAAAAGAAACTGAAACAGCAACAACGACTACAAGATATACTGATGAAGAAAATTCACTTAAAATAAAAAAAGTTGATCAAGATGGGTCTTATTTAAGAGATGCAGAATTAACTTTATATCGAGGAGACTGTGTTAATAAAACTTGTTATTCAATAAATAAATATGTATCATGGACAACTTCAATAAGTGCTAAAGTATTATATGATTTACCAACTGGATATTATACAATTGTTGAAACTAAAACTCCAGAAGGATATGAGATAGCAGATAAAGGTTTAATTAATGTTAAAAGAGATGATACTGATTATTATTACACAATGGTAAATGTCAAAGAAGATGAAAAGAAACCAGTAAGAATAAGTAAAACAGATATAACTGGTACTTATGAAATACCAGGAACAACCTTCATTATAAAAACTGCAAGTGGAGAAAATGTAACATCTTGGATTTCAACTACATCTCCTAAATATATTAAGTTAGATGAAGGTAGTTATACATTACAAGAAACTATTGCTCCTAAAGGATATAAGCTTAATCCAGAATTATTATATTTTAAAGTTGATTATGAAGGAAATATAACAATTAAAAATGAATTTGGCAAATATATGTCAGCCGAATATATAAAATTTGTTAATACTGCCAGTGATTTAATAAGTATTAATAAACTTGATAAAAATACCAATAAATTTATATCTGGAGTAATATTAGAAATAAAAAATGAAAAGGGAGAAGAAATATCTAGATGGACGACTACAAACACAAGTTATAATATTGCTCTTAATCCTGGATTGTATACTTTAACTGAATTATATACACCAGAAGGATATATTAACATTTCACAAGTAATATATTTTAAAGTAACTGAAGATGGAACGGTCTTAGTTAAAAATGCTAACGGTGGATATGATATAGCAAGTGGTATTATAATTTATAATGAACCTAAAGAAGAATATGAAATAATTGTTGAAGTACCTAAAACAGGACTTACAAGTACACTTTCATATATTATTGGAACATTAACATTAGCTGGCGGTTCATGGATATTAATTAGAAATGGAAAATTTAATTAATAAAACAAATATTAAAATAACAATTGGTGTATTAATAGTATTTATAGGGATATGTATTTTATCAAGTAATTATTATAATCAAAAAAAGTTTGAAGTATTTGATGAAATGAATGATTTATTCTATAGTCAGTTAATTGAAATTGAAGATTTAGATGAAATAACTGAAGAAGAAGTAACGGCTAATGTTGAAGAAGATTTACATGTAGAAACGTCAGTAATAAATGAAATTCCTAATACTCCAGTATCAGCCATAGATTATTCCAAATACTATGTTGGCTATTTATCAATTCCAAAATTGGACCTTAAAAAAGGTTTTACCGAAATAGATAATAAATATAATAATGTAAATAGAAATATTCAGGTTATTAAACCATCTGATTATCCAGATAAAGTTGCAGGCAATTTTATAATTGCAGGTCATTCCGGAAATAGTTCTGTCTCTTTCTTTAAAGATTTATATAAATTAAATCTTGAAGATGAGTTAATAATAACTTATAATGGTATTGAGTATAAATATATTATTAAGAATATTTACACTGATGCTAAAGATGGTGATTTAGCAATTAAAAGAAATAAAAATAAAACAACGCTAACATTAATAACTTGTACTAAAGGAGATAAAACAACTCAAACAATTTATATTACTGAGCGTGATTAAAAAGGGTAAGAGGTGATTAGTTATGGTAGAGTATACTCTATTAGAAAAGATTAAAACTTTATTTAATCTTGTTACTAATTCACCTCTTTTTTTAATTCTTTTATTTGGAATTTTTTTAATGATAATTGATATTACATTTATTTCTAAAGCTGATAAAAAAACAAAAATTATTTATTCTATAGTATCAATAATAGTAATAATATTATTGATGAACTCATATTTTAATTCATTAATAAGCTTATTTGATACAATTGCTAAAAATATAGTATCAATAATATATTTTCCTACGATGCTTCAATATATATTAATGTTACTTGTCAGCTTGATTATCTTAATTTTTTGTATTACTAGTAAAAAAATTAATATTAATGTTAAAAGAATTAATATATTAGTTTTAATTATTAATACTTTTTTATTCTTTTTAATATTGGATCAAATAAATGATAATAATGTTGATTTAGCCAGTAAAGTAAGTATTTATAGTAATAGTATATTAATGATTCTACTCGAGTTAAGTATAGCATTATTTGTAGTTTGGATAATTGGTTTAATACTTTATAAAATAATTAAAAGATTATCCTTAAGAGATACTAAGGTTGAAAGAATTATTTTAGATCCGCAAACATTTTATAATGAACCAATATTACCTGACAATTTTAGTGATTTACAAAAACCAAAACTTAAAGAAGAATATTTAATTAATCAAATGAATAAAAAAGAAGAATTATTTACTCTAGATGAATATAAACAAATGAAAAAAATTCTTGAATTAATAAAAAAAGTAACTGATTAATTTTATAAAAAATATTGATATAATTAATTCACAAAGTAAAATTTTAAGATAAGTAATTTTTAAAATACAAGTATAAAATTATAAGCTATTCCCAAAGATAACAATAATTGATATAATCAAAATAGAATAAATTGTTTGAGGTATAATAAATGAAAAATAAGAAAATAATTGTTATTGGTTTAATTGTTATTGGTTTAATTGCATTTGCTTTTACTTATGATAAAATGGTTAGAAAAATTCATTTGATAACTGTTCCATATTCTAAAGCAGAAATACTTAAATATTTAGAGAAACACTATAATGAAAAGTTTGCAATAAAAAATGAGATAACACTTGATAAAGGTACCAAGGATAAAGTTTATATTGCATACCCAATTAATAATAAAACAGTAAAATTTTATGTTTATGATGAATATGTTGGTGGTTATATTGGGCTGGGAGATTCTAAAGGTCCATTAAGAGAATTAAAAGATACATACACTAATGCTTTATTATTAAAAGATTTACCTAATTTACAAAGTATCTATCCAGATTTAAGTGTTAAAGAATATAATATAAATTATGAATTTTTTGTTGCAAATTTAAGGTCTGGAAGTTATATGCAAGATATAACTTTATCATTTAATAATTCTTATCACGATGTGGATAATGTTGCTAATAAATTTATTGAAATATTTAATTATGTTAAAGATAATATTTCTAAATATAAAACTGCTCACACAAAAATAAGAATAGACATTCTCGGAGTTTCTGCTCAAATTGATGGTGATTTCCCAAATATTCAAGATATAAAAGAAAATATTACTGATTATTTAATACATAAATATCGTGAAAATGATAACAATGCATTGTTTGACATCCCTCCTAATATTAAAGAAAAATATCCTGTTAAAAATATTGGCTGGGGAAATCTTTTAACTAAAGTATATGTAAATGGCGAATTATTCGGTATTAAACAATATGATAAAGTAAAAGCGATATATAATAATGGAAATTTAAAGTTTGATGGCATAGATGTTTTAATTCCAGGATTAAAAACTCATCTTAAACTAGTTGATTATAATTCTTTTAACAATTTAATTAAAATAGAAGAAACGATAATTTTTGCTTATGAAATAGATAATAATATTTATATACTCACACAAGGAAAACGTGAAGGCGTAAGTATATATAAATATGAAAACTCTGATGTCAATTTTATAAAAGATGGTTGGGAAAGTATGTCATCGCAAGAATTAAATAAATACTTTGGAATTAAAACTTCATATGATTTTGAAAAAGAAATTTTAAATATTGAATATTAGTAGCAAAAGACCTTAAATGGTCTTTTTTCAATCATGATGAATAATTGTTTCTTTTATTTTACTTTGCAAATTGAAGATGTATATATCTTTTTATTATTCAATAATTAATTTAGCATGTAATACAATTCGTTCATTTCCTTTATTATGGCAAGTAGATAAGGTCAATATTTTATCATTAACAGAAATTTCTTCTTGGAAATTATATATACTTCTTCCTATTATTAGATTTAAAAATTCTTGATATTTTTCTTTATTATAAAAAGTGGTTTGGATATAATCAGTAGTATTAGGAATTTTATAAATAGATATTATTTGCCATTTCATTTCTTTTTTTAAAGTATTAAAAGTTATTATTTGATTATCTTTGTTAGTATACCATGAACTATTTAATACATATCTTAAAGTACCAAACATTATACCACCGTTAATATTATGCCCATAAATAATAGTATTTTGATTCAATACATCAATGTTATTTCTAAAATCCATAAATACCCAACCCATTGAGTTTTTATATTGATTATAATCGTTTTTTAAATAATACTCATTATCTGATGCTTGAACAATAGGATAATCGATGCGGGTATTATTTACAGTTAGCCATCCTTTTGTATCGCTATTTATTTTAAGAAGAGTTTCAAAGACTTTATTATAATTTTTATAATAAGAACTAACATATGTATTTTTAGGTGTAGTAACTGGTGTTATATCATCAGGTTCAATAAACTCAAATTCAGGATCTTGATTATCTATATTATATTCAACATCTATTTTATGAATTATTTGTTTTAATTCTTTTTCTATATTTTGAATATCTCTTTCTTGAGAATGGTTTTTATAGTAGTTAATTCCCATTAAAACCATAATTAAAAGAATAATGCTTGTTAAACATATTTTTAAAATATTAATATTTATTTGTTTAACTATATTATTTTTTTTAAATTCAGAACTATAATTTATTTTAAAGCTAATATTAATATCTTTTAAATTTCTTTCATATTCAATTTTTATCTTATTAATAGAATGATATATTAATTTTAAATCATTATCTTTTTCTTCTATAACAATTTTAATATTATGTTTGTTGTTTTCTAATAATATTTTAATAATAAATACCAAATCAATATAATTAAAGTAAATTATATTGATAGTTTTTAAATGATTATTAATATTAATAAAAGTTTCAAAATCCTGATAATCTTCATTTTTAAAAATGTCTTTAATAATAATATTCTTTTTATAATAAATATTACTATAAGTAGTTAAATTATTATTACTCATAAAATTGCTTATAAAAAAGATTTCACTTCTTATATTTATTTCTAAATCTTTGTTTGTATCAAGTCTTTCTAATAAATATTTAGGTATATCATAAACATCTAATTTTTTTATGGTTTTATTTTCAAGTAAACTTAAAAATATTTTATAATTAATAGATTTATCTGGCTTTAAGTGTAGTTCTTCTATATTAGGCATATTATAAATTAATTTAAGAACTAATAATATAATATTATAATCTTTTATACTTACTTTTTTTATATTTTTTTTAATTATTATAACATTTAAAAAAGAAGATACTAAATCTAAATTTTCTATTATATAATCTTTGCTAAAAATAATTTCTTTAATATCTATTATATTAGTATTATTTAAATCATCTTTAGGAGTATCTTTTTTTAATATTGAAATAGATAAAAGATTTCTATTTATTTTAAATATAAATTTATCCATTTTAATACCTTCTATTCTGTAAATATAATATCATATTTAATTAATAATTTAAACTATTGAATTTAAGTATTAATTTGATATTTCTAGAATTGCAATTGTATATAAATTATGATAATATGATTTAAATCAATGAAGAAGGATATGATTACTAATATATTTGTTAAAGAGAGTTAGTTTTTGGTGGAAGCTAATATAAATAATTAATAATCACTACCTTTTAGAGAATTTAATATATTCCGGTTAAACTCCGTTAATGGTTAAAAGTTAATAATAAGGATGGTACCGTGCATATGCACTCCTAGGGAGCTGTTCTTTTTTATATAATGAAAAAAGGAGATGTTTTTATGAAAAATATTAAAGAAGATGAAAGACTAAATATAGTTAATCATAGTTGTGCTCATTTACTTGCTCATGCTATAAAAAGATTATATCCAAATGCTAAATTTTGGGTAGGACCAGTTATAGAAGAGGGTTTTTATTATGATATTGATTTAGGTGATAAAGTAATCAAAGAAGAAGATTTGATTATTATTGAAAAAGAAATGAAAAAAATATCTAAAGACGCTAAAAGAATTATCAGAAGAGAATTAACTAGAAAAGAAGCTTTAGATATATTTAAAAATGATGAGTACAAAATAGATTTAATCAATAATTTAGATGATATTGATATTATTACAGCTTATGCTCAAGATGATTTTATCGATTTATGTCGTGGGCCGCATTTAGATAATGTTAAAGAAATAAAGTATTATAAATTATTAAAAGTTTCAGGAGCATATTTTAAAGGTGATTCAAAAAATAAAGTTTTACAAAGAATATATGGAATATGTTATGAAACTGAAGAAAATTTAAATAACCATTTAAACTTTTTAGAAGAAGCTAAAAAAAGAGATCATAAAATTTTAGGAAAAGAATTAGATATATTTATGATAAGCGATTATAGCCCTGGTTGTCCAATATTTTTAAAAAATGGTATGATTATAAGAAATGAACTTGAAAGATTTTGGTACGATGAACATACTAATGAAAATTATATATTCATTAAAACTCCAATTATGCTTAATAAAGAATTATGGGAATTATCTGGTCACTGGAATAATTATCGGGATAATATGTATATAAGTGAAGTAGATAATA
>JAQUFX010000070.1 GCA_028684435.1 Bacilli bacterium | reverse complement strand
CCTACTACTCCTAAATATATTTCTCCTTGTCCCCATGCAGAGATGCTACTAATAATCTCTTTCTTTTCCATTTTCTTCTTCCCTTTCATTTAAAACTTATGTTTATTAATAAATTGTATGAATAAAAAAATATTATAAAACTAAAGTTATAATATTTTTTAAAACATTTTTTCTATATCTTTTGGTACTTTGTCTTCTAAAATGGTATTAATAATTTTTTTCCAATATTTAAATCAGATTTAACTAACACTTTAATTTTAAACTTGTTTCGTTATTTCATTTTTCTTATTTCCCATAAAAAGTGGTTTAGTAAGTTCTCTTTCATATAATATATTTAAATTAGGTAATGCTCTTTTGCAACATAAAGCAACTTCAATCTTTAACATTTTGTGATGAATATTTTATTTCTGAATGCAGATGCTAATAAAACAGGATCAAATTTTAAACCTTTAGCTAAATATGAAGTAGTTACGCATATCCCACTATTATATTTATTTTCAGAAGTAGTAATACATTCAACATTAATTCCATTTTTTATTAACTCTTCTTGTATATTTTGGCTTTATCTGATGTTTTATTATAACTGATATTGAATTATGACCTTTTTCCAAATAAGATAATATATAATCATAAATTATAATATCTGTATTAATATTTTTAACTTTTATATAACCCACTTGATTACCATTACGAATCCATCCTCTAATACCCACTAATCGTAGTTGATTCACTTTCTAATGATTCATAAGCTGAAAATATTATAGAGTTTACACGTATTTTTTCTTTTAAATTAATATTTTTACTATTAAAATTTTCTGTATATCTTCAACTCCAAAATGAAGATGTTTATTTATAATCAATATATCTTTTTTTATAACATTATTATCTTGATATATATATCCATTTTTGATTAATATATTTTTCATTATTTTCTAATAATTATAGACTCAAACCATTTTTCTTGAAATTCGGTCAATGCAATAATTTGGTCGTCAGTATAATTAATTCCTTTAGGTGCAACAACTAATTTATCATCATCATCATTAGTACGATGAATAATTGCAATGCATTCTCCAGTAAATTCAAGAGTAGGCTGAAATATTCCTACAACATATGCATCTAATTCTTCTCCATCACCACTTATTGTATTTGGAATATAGCCATAATTAAGTGTATAAATAAAACCGTGTTTTGGATGCTTAGTTCCTAGTTCACGATCTATTTTTACAGTGATTTCTTTTCCTAAATATTCTTTTATTTTTAACATATTATTATTCTCCAATCTTATTTTTAATTTTAACATATGTGTTCAATAATTTCAATTTTAGAAGTTTATTTTAGTTTTCCAATCCAAGTACATAAGTAATTTTGATGAACCAATTTTTTTTTCTAAAATTCTGGTTTACTATTAATTTTTTTATTATCAATAATACAATATGGATTTTTAGAAAAATAAATCTTTTGTTTTATTTAAATACATTTTTAGTTCTGTAAATTTTTATTATTAAACAAATTTATCCTAATTATTTAAAAATTGTTAATGTCAATATTAAAACATTAATCTTTACAGTATTAATGTCCCAAAGAACTATATTTTCCATTTGTTGATTTTATAGTAATAGTTATAAAACAATTTCATCGCTTGATCGAAAAGTATTACAAAAACAATAAAAATTTTGTCTTGAATATCATATTTTTAGAAACCTCGCCAATAATGACAATATATTCTCCATTGTTAGGAAAGAGCATTACAAATTTTTCATCTATATGTTGACTATAATATATTAATGGACCTTTCTATTGTCTCGTTATAACCTCGTATGAATATATTTATCGGTTTCTCTTTAAAGTTTTAATACTTTTTTCAAATCAGAACGATTAATTTGTGGCAGCTTTTTAACTTCTATCTGATTAAGTATCGATTCTGATAAAATATCTATCTTGAATTACTAATTTTTTCTTTTAATCTCATTATTTATATCACTTCCTATATTAAATATACAATAAAAAGAAATGTATTAAAGTTACATTATATATTGAACTTTTATTACATTTCTATATTTACATTAACAAGAATCGAATTTACTAGTATTTTATACTTATTTTTTCTTTTAAAACTTTATATTTTGCTATGTGGCATTCATAAAATTTATATTTTTTATTAATAAATTGTTGAATAAAAAAATATTATAAAACTAAAGTTATAATATTTTTTAAAACATTTTTTCTATATCTTTTGGTACTTTGTCTTCTAAAATGGTATTTATAATTTTTTCTTCCATTTCTTTTGATACATTTTTTCCAGTCATAATTGATAATTTATTGATTACTGACTTTAAAGTTTTTTCATCTTTTAAACCATTATCATTAATTTGTTTAGCTAACTCTAATATAGTAGCCTTATCAACATTAGTTTTATTTTCTACTTTGTTAAAAACTTCATCCTTCATTTTATCACCCAATATATAATATGCCTATAGATGTAAAAGTTTATTATTTCATATTAGAATTATTTGTCTAAATATTCTTTACAAACTTGCATAAGTTCATTTATTTTATTTTCTAATTCATTAAAATTTTCTGTTACATAATTAATATTATTATTTTTACTTTCTACCTCATGTTTAAAAGGTAAATTTGATAATTCAAAAAATCCAATATACTTTAAATCACTTTTTA
>JAQUFX010000069.1 GCA_028684435.1 Bacilli bacterium | reverse complement strand
ATTTTTCATGTTCGTTCATTCTTAATTTTACCTTTCTCATGTAAGTCACCTCGTGACATATTGTATATTATTTTTGAGACATAATCAAAAGTTAATACTTAAGACATTATCATAAGTTAAACACAATGAAAGATTAGTTATTAAATTTTATGTTGTAAAAAAAGGAAATATATGGTAACTTATATAATATAGAAAGAGTAATATAGTGAAAAAAGTAATTAAAGTATTTTCGTTTATGCTTATGACATTTTTATTCTTTGGTGTTATAAATGTAAACGCAACAGAGTATGAAGACAATTTAATAAAAAGAATAGCACCGGATGGTGAGAACGCAATACTTAAAACGGTAAAACCAACAAGTCGAGATGAGTCAGATATGATGTTGACTAGTTTATTTGATAAACTTATTAGCGAACCAGGTTATCTTGTTAGTGGATATTGTGAAGAAGAAGATCTTACAAATTGTACAGTTAGTATTTCTGATGTGCGTGAAGGTGGTACCTTTTCACAAACGTATAATATCAGAGTAACTTATGATGAGCCAAGTAATCTTTCGGTTATTGATGATTATAAAAGCAAAATTAAAACATTTAATTCAAATGATCTTAGCACATATTATCATGTAGAAGATTTAGGATTAATTAATTATTATATGACTAGTGTTAAATCTGAATTATGGAATCCAAGTGCTGGAGCTAGAGCATTAAAATATTCAAATGAAATTATTAAATTAACTAATGGTAGCAATATATCTTTTTCACTAGATGTTAGAGCTGGGGATCAAGCTCCGGTATATATGCATGAATCTGCATTTGGTGGTATGAATATTTATTATAATGATTATTGTTATGGTTCAACTGAACAAGGAGTACATTTCAGAAGGGTTTTATATATTCCTGAAAATATAGAAGACACAACCGAAGCATATATGGTTGCTGCTAAAGCGAGAATTGATGAATATTTAGGAGCTGATAATGGTATTACTATCACTTATGGGGGATTATTATCAACATTAGTAGAAGTAACTGAGGAATATGGAACTTTTTATTATACAGATTCAACTGTTAATAATGAAGATACCGATGGGAATTATTATATTTTTACAATAAAAGGTAAAGAATATAGATTCTATATAATGAAAGGAACTGCTGAACAATTAACACCACCAGAATATTTAGGAAGTGAACTTGCAACCAATGTTAGAATTACTTCTAATAATTCATCTGTTCCGTTAGATACATCATTAACAGTTAAGACTGTGGTAAATGATGGTATTAAAAATGCATTAGGCACTAATGATTATAAAGCATTTGATATTAGATTATATTCTAATGGAAAAGGAGCTTTTATTGAGACGTTGGATAATGGTAAATTTTTAGTAAAAATACCATTCCCAATAGAATATGAAGGAAAAAAATTAGTTATTTATTATATTAATTCAAATAACGAAACAGTAAAGCATGATGTAACTATTGAAAATGGATTTGCTTCATTTGAAACTAATCACTTTAGTACCTATATTTTAACTCCATTAAGTAATGTTGCAGGAATAGAAAATCCTCAAACAGGAGATAGTCTATTATTATATGTAGCACTTGGAACAATGTCTTTAATTGGTCTAGTTGGATGTAGATTATTCATAAATAAAAAGAAGGCATTTAATTAAAAGTATAAAAAGAACTAGAAAATATTCTAGTTTTTATTTTAATCAAATACAAAAAGATTAGTTTTATTTTTAATAACATTAGTTCTCCCTAATTTTTGTCTGCGCAACTTATTAAAAAAATATTATTTTAATAAAAAGTTTGATTTTGGTTTTTATGTGTAGTAAAATATATACGAGGTGTTTTTAATGAATGTTAGAGTTGGACTTGGAGTATGTATTTTTAAAGATGATAAAGTACTACTTGGTTGTAGAAAAGGATCACATGGTGAAAATACTTGGAGTTTTCCAGGGGGCCATTTAGAGTTTAATGAATCATGGGATGATTGTGCAATTAGAGAAACAAAAGAAGAAACTAATATTGAAATAGAAAACATTAAGTTAATGGGTATTACAAACGATATATTTAAAAATGAAAATAAACATTATATTACGATATTTATGAAAGCTAATTATAAAAAAGGAGAATTAACCTTGATGGAACCTAATAAATGCGAAAAATGGCAGTGGTTTGATCCAAATAATTTACCAAGTCCATTATTTTTACCACTTAAAAATTATATAAGTGAATATGGTAAAATAAAATAGAATGAATAAAGTATATTAATTATTTCAGTATAAGAAAAATTTAATACTTATCGTGGCAATACTAGTCATTTCAAAAAAGAAAAGAATATAATAAAATTAATTATAATAGGATATATTAGCTTGTTGAATTTATCCAAAAAAATATATTTAATAAATTGATAAATGATTTGATTTTGTATACTAAAATAATTAATAATTAAAAGAGGTGAATATGATGAAAAAATTAAAGTTTAATAATATCTATCAAATAGTATCAATAATATTATTTATAATCGGTTTATTGTTTGCTTTTATTGTAGCAGAATCAGATGATGCTCCTGGTTTTATAATTTTTGGTAGTGCTATTACTACAGGATGTTGCTTAATGCTTTATGGATTTGGTAGTTTATTAGATACTATTAAAAAAAATAATACAATATTAAATGATATATATAAGGAATTAAAAAATAAAAAATAATACTTACTTTAAAGTATTATTTTTTTTATAAAAATATT
>JAQUFX010000068.1 GCA_028684435.1 Bacilli bacterium | reverse complement strand
CATTGAATCTTTTGTTTTACTATATATCGCTCTAAATTTAACCATCTTTTTATCTCCTTTTAATTTTATTTTAAAATAAAACAACTAATATAGTATATCATAAATATGACAAATGTCAACATTTTTTGGGCAACTTGAAATAAAAATCCACCTCGAATAATAAGGTGGATGTAATGTAAATTATACTAATTCCAGTACATTAAATTAATAATTGTTCCGTAACAAACCTAAGTATCTTTTATTATCTTAAAACGTAATCATTAAGAAGTTGTATTAATTTATTAGTTTGTTCTGTTGTTAATTTTTTCATATTAATCCTCCAAGGTTAAACATATTTAAAATAACTATTCAAATATCACTTTAATATTTATATTAGTTTAACGCTTAAACATAAACCAATTCAATTAATTATTGTTTTTCATATTTATAAAATATATCATAGGAATTAAAGTAAATATAAATTCTGTAGTAAATCCAACAACTAACCATGTTTGTAACCCAGAAGGCCATGGCCAAATAATTTGTATTATAATTCTAGATAACCATACAAGAACAAAAAATGTATAAAATATCTTTACTTCTTTCAAACCAGCAAATAATTGTTTCTGCATTATTATTAACATTAAACTAAATCCACTTAGAAAAAATGAAAAGCAGAAATTCACATAATTAATTGATTGATATATTTCAATTGGTGCTTCTGGTATATATGAGTACCAGTTAGCTACATACGGTACAAAAAAATGTAGTATTCCAACAGTTAAACCAATAATACATGCAACATTAAAAAAAATTATGATGACTTTTTTCATTTCAACACCCCCAAAAAACTAAAATTTATATATAATTTACTTGAATTATTCCTAATAATATCTCGATTAATTCATTTCCCTCACACAACAGTTCATTATTTAAATTGTTTATAGTATTCATAAGATTCTTTTGCAGATTTAATAAAATTAAATTCATTTCTTAAATATATATCTGGATCTATTATGCTTCTACTTATCATATTACCGTGCTTATTTATGTAACTATTTTCATTTTTTAAATATAATTTAAAAGTTATTTGATTACTTATATATTTATATGACCACATTAAGCGATCGCTTAGAGTTGGTACATTCGAACCATTAAAAATATTTGATGATGAATCCGCGAAATAATTATCCATCCAGTTTTCTTCTAATAACTTCTTATCATATGTATATATAACTTCAATACCAACAAAATCTCTATTATATTTACTTTTCAATATATCTTGAACAAAAAGTGCTATTTTATAATCATTTTTTAGTTGTTCATCAACTGAATCTGTATCTTCTAAATAAACTTGGTATTTGATAATTCCATCAAGCAGTGAACCCGAACTTCCTGTTTTATAATCTATACCATCTGGGAAAAAGTCTAAATAACCAGGTATTAAGTTATCCCCTTTTAATTTTTTCAAATAATTGTATATATCTTGCCTTGTTCTAAATAAATCTTTATCAAATGTAGTGCTAATTTCAGAACCTTTTTTTGTTACCTCAATAACATAATTAGGATCTCTTATATCTGTAAAATATCCATAAAAATCTAAATCAACTTTTTTAGCAAAATTGCTAGTGCTATCAACCTCATATTTATCGCTTAATATTAAATTATAATTATTAGTTAGGTACTCTTTAAATTGTTCTGTAATACTAGCTTTGTTATTTGTGAAACCAGAATTAATTAGTATAGCTCCAAATATAATTACAAATACATATTTTAGGATTTTAAGTTTTTCATGTGCTAGTCTAACAATTATTCCAACAATTATTAAAGATACACCTAAAAATACAGCTCCCATAATTAAGCTGAAAAAATTATATATTAATCCTAGCTGTCCGAACGGCACAATATTAGCATATATAATGGTAAATATTATCTGAAATATAATTACATAAATTCCGATGCTTATTATTATTCTACTAGTTAACAACTCTCTTTTTTTATATAACGAAAAAATAATCGAAAATATTAATCCCATTAGAATTGGAGTAAATATCGATTTAGATAAATGTTGAAAAATAGTTTTTTCTAAAGTAATATCCATTAATATATAAATTAAAAATATAATTATAGATAATAAAAATACATTAGGTTTTTTTATGTCATTTTCTTTTGTCATTTCACATAAACTCCTTCATATTTAAATTTTATCATATAACTTTTAATTTTCAAATCATTTTATCATATTTCCTATAATATTTGTCACAAAAATTGTTCTTTTAAAATTTGGAGCGGACTGTGAGAATCGAACTCACACCAAAAGATCGGAAGCCTTTTATTCTACCACTAAACTAAGCCCGCATGTCCATATACATATATTATACTATAATTTATAACTCTTTTCAATACTTTTAAAGATATTTTAAAAGTTAACATGTTGAAAATCTAGATTCCTGTGGTATAATGTATATGTCGAATTTGTTTTATTTAATCATAATTATGATGAAGGGAGATAGTAAGTATGATCTGTGTTATTTTAGGAGGTCCTGCTTCTGGTAAAGGAACAAGAGCAAAGATTCTATGTGAGAAATTAGGTATACCTCATATCTCAACAGGAGAACTTTTAAGAAAGGTTGCTGAAGAAAACGATGAAATACGGGAAAAATTAGCAAACGGTAATCTAATCTCTGATGATTTTACAACAGCTTTGCTATATTCAAGGCTAACTAAAGAAGATTGCTTAAACGGATGTGTAATTGATGGTTATCCTAGAACTTTA
>JAQUFX010000067.1 GCA_028684435.1 Bacilli bacterium | reverse complement strand
GGCATTAACCATTTAGCACTAGTATATTTTATCATTGATCCATCTTCTAAATCTGATGTTTGTTGTACTTTACCTTTTCCAAAAGATTTTACTCCAATTAAGGTTGCTCCATAACTATATTTTAATGCTCCTGCTAATACTTCAGAAGCTGATGCGGAATTATTATTAATTAAAACTCCAACTTTATAATTACGTTGTTCATCAGTTTTATCTTTATATGCTGTTGTAGATAATTTAGATTTTAATGAATAAATAACTGCTTCTTTTTTTAAAAACAATTCTGATATATGAGTAGCCCCATTTAAATAGCCTCCAGTATTATCTCTAACATCTATTATTAAACTATCAATTTTACTTTCTTCTAATTTTAATAAGCTGTTTTTAAATTGTTCTCCTACTGTTGCTGAAAATTTAGATAAACTTATATAGCCTATTTTTTTATTATTATTTTCAAATATTTCTGAATATACAACTGGAACATTTAAAGTTAATCTTTTTAATTCAAAGGTTAAAATTTGTTCTATTCTTTGTACTTCAATTTTAACACTACCATCTTGACTTTGTCTTATTATATTTACAGCATCAATTGCCGTTTTATCATTTAAAGATTCCCCATTTATAGTTTTAATTATATCCCCAGCTTTTATACCTGCCTCTGCAGCTGGTGATTTATCAAATACGGTTACTATTACTATTGAGTTATCATCTTCTTGTCTTATTTCGACACCTATACCCTCATAAGTTCCTTTAAGAGAATCTAATAAATACTCTTTACTATCTTCATTTAGATATGTTGTATAAGGATCATCTAAATAAGTCATCATACCATTAATAGCAGCATCTATTAATCCTTTTTTATCTACTTTTTCCCCATAATAATCATTTAAAATTGAATTATACACATTTAAAAAAGTCTCAATATTTTTATCATCAGCATTAATATGACAATTACGTTCTTTACTTTCCATATAAACAACATAACCAGTTGATAATCCCATAATTAAAGAAGCAACAAATGCTATTAATAGTACTTCCCATAATTTAAATGTTGGTTTATTCTTCTTCATTCTTATCATCTCCAATTTATGATAACATATTTTAATTAATTTAAAAAGGCATTATTTTAATGCCATTTCCATCTCTTCTATTGATTCAAAATATTTAGATACTTTACCATCTTTAATTAGTATTAATGCTGCTTCTTTAATAGCTACTTCTGAAGCATTATTAGGTTTTTTATTAGTTATTTCACTTATAGAAAAACTATTAAATTTTAAACTTAAATCAACTACATATATAGGTAATGCAACTTCTTTATTTGAGTAAGTATTATAAAGCTTTTCATAATTAGAAGCTTTATCAGCATCTTTATTATAAGCTATAATATAATATTCTTTTAAAGGAAGATTAAATATATTACCTAAAATAGTTTCTTTATAACTAATTTCTGGCACTTTATTTTCTTCTTTGGCTTTTTTCTTATTTAATGAAGATTCAGTAAAATAATATAAACCTATAACAACTAATATTATAATAGCAATAATAATTAAAAGAGTTTTAATTTCACTAACATCTGTATTATTTCTTTTCATTTCAAACACCTGCACTTATTTTATCATAACCTAAAAAAAGAAGCAATTTATATTGGTTAAAACTTGAATAATTTTTTCTTATCTTTTTAAATTAATTGATGTTTCTTCTTCACTTTTTGAATTATTCAGTTTTTTTTTATCATCTATTCTTTCAAATAATAATGATACTTCATTTAAGGCAATATCACCAGTAATAGTAGTTTCTTTCCAAACATGATCTGGCAAGTTTAGCATTGCTTTGATCTTACTTGCGGTATCCGGTAAAATAGGAGCTATTAAATTAGCTATATTTGCAATCATATAGACGCAAGTATATGTTGTATCATTAAAGGCTGAGATATCATTTTTTACTTGTAACCAAGGTTCCTTTTCATCATAATATTTATTTCCCATACTAACATACTCAAGAATGTTATTTAAAGCCATTTTAAATTCGCCTATTTCAATTAAATTACCTACTACTTGAAATTCTTTTTCAGTTAATTCTTTAATTTTAGGATCTATTATTCCTTTTGTTATTTTACTATCAAATTTTTTGACTATAAATGATAAATTACGATTAACAAAATTACCTAAAACCCCTACTAAGAATTTATTATGGACTTGAATAATATCATCTTTTGAACAAGTTGTATCTTTTAATTCTGGTCCATTAAAAACAAAATAAAATCTTATGGTATCAGAAACAAATTCATCTAATAATTCATTAACAGTAATTAAATTTCCAGTACTTTTACTCATTTTTTCATCATTTAAATTAACATAAGCACTAGATATTATATAATCAGGTAAGCGGTAATTAATATTTAATCCTTTTAATAAAGCTGGAAATATTGTGGTATGAAAAGGAATATTATCTTTTCCATGAGTATAATAAGTTCTTAAATTAACATTATTTTCATTCATAAATTCATCAAAATTTATTCCCTTTTCTAATGCAACTTCTCTACCTACGGTTAGATATCCTAAAACAGCTTCAATCCAAACATAGATCCTTTTATCTTCATAACCGGCAACTGGTACTTCTACTCCCCAATCGATTTGTCTTGTTGCTGCTCGATCTACTAAGCCCATATCAATATATTTTTGAGCTTCTCCAAGAGCATTACGACGCCATTTATCTTTATTTAAATTAATTAATTCTTGTAAGACTTTTTCAAATAAAGGTAATTTAAAATATAAATGTTTATTATTTTTCTTAGTTGTAGAATTACCACAAGTTTTACAATTTTTATCTAATACTTCATTATTATCAAGGGCTGCTA
>JAQUFX010000066.1 GCA_028684435.1 Bacilli bacterium | reverse complement strand
AATTTTTCTTTTGGTTTTTTAAAAAATGTCCCAATTGATTCAATAGTTTTATTATATAAACCAAATATTACTAACATTACGCTTCCACTTAAACCAGGAGATACTCCTCCTAAACCACATATAATACCTTTAAAAAAGTTTTTCATTTTAATCACCTTATCACTTTTTTAATTATACAATATAAATTGTTTTAATCATAGCATTTATATTTTATTTTAATCTTTTTAATAAATAATGATTATAATTAACTTCTCTCAAAATATGATCATACAATAAAGTAATAATAGTTGTATAATAATTTTCATCAACTAAAGAAGACACTAGTTCACTACTCCAGTTAATAAAATATTTTGTCGTTTCTAAAGACTTTTTATTTATTATATCAATAGATTTAGGATTTATTTCATTATTTAAAGATGCCATTATTTCATAAATATAATTCATAGTATTTTTAGCATATAAATTATATATAATATTATCTTGTTCAAGCATAATTTTAATAAAATTTAAATCTTCTTTCATTAAAACGTTAATATTATATTGAGTACAATAAATATATGAAGGTGTAAATTTAATTTCATTAACAAAAAAATCCATTGTATATATATAGCTTTCTGTTTCTTTAATAAGATGTTTAATATATTCTTCATTAAAAAATAATGTTACCTCTTTTTCATCAATTGATTTTTTTATTAAATTGTATTTTTTCAAACTATTATTTAACAATTTAAATAATAATTGATTAAGTTCTTGAATACTTTTTTCAAATTCAGGGGTAACATTAGATAAATTTTTAGGTATTATTTTATTACATTCATTAGTTATATTTTCATCTATTTCAATTCGAGATAAAGCACTTGTTTTTATTTCCAATAATTTCGTATGCTCGGTTATGATAATGTTACTTTCTATATATTCATTTGATATATTTTGATTACTTAATTTAATATATTTTAAAAGAATATCATTATAATCTTTTTGTTCTTTTATTAATAAATTAATAAAATCTTGATTTTTAAAAGACATTAAAGCATTTAAAATAATAGCATGATCATACATAAATCTTGATATTGTAAGTCCATTTTCGATAGAAAATATTAAATAATTAAACATAATGATATTAGTTACTTTCTATTTCTTTTTTTATTTCTTCTTTAATTCCAAATATAAAATATTGAATTATTTTTATTGAATGATACATATTATCTAAAAACACAGGCTCGACAATTAAATAAACCTCATTTTTAAGTAATTGTTCAATAACATAACTCAAAAATTTAGCAAATCTATCAATTACTTTTTTACTTTTTACAGCTAAATCTTCTTGATTTTTTGGAGATAAATTTGCTATTCTATATTCTGTAATTAAATGGCTTACCTCGACAACAAATGATTGTGATTTTAATATAATATCTTCTCTACTAGGATCAACAAAACTCCTAAGAAACATATTAAAATCTTTAACTAATTTTACTGATATATATTCAATATTACAAACAAATGTAGGATCTGAAGCAAGATTTTGATTTGTTCTTTCAACAATCAAAATAAATATATTTGTTAATCCTATTATTATTCTTATCAAAAACGGATAGGAATAAGAAAACAATTCCCCAGATGATTCAGCATTAAAAATTTCGGTTAAAAAATCTTTAAAATTACTGATGACAGTTATAATTTTTTTATTAAGTTCATACATTTTTATTACTTCTTCATAAGTTGGTTCATATTCACCAGGTTGAAATTTAAGTTCTTCTTCCACAATATTTGTTGGTAACTTTACTTTAAATAATTTTTCTGTTAATAAATATGTAGGTAAGGTGTATTCAGTAATTAATAACTTATTATCGATGATATCTTTACTTATCATTCCTTTACTACTTTTTAATAATTCATTACTAAGATTTACTAATTCTTGATAAAAACTTTCTGCTATCTTAATATAATAATCATTTTGTTTTAAAAATGATAATTGTATATTTATACAAAAAGATCTTAATGTTTTTAAATAAACTAAACCATTAGTTATTGAATTATTATAAAATTTTTTATTATTATTCATAAAACCTCTTTCTAACATTGCCCTTCTTCAGGAGCGTAAAAGCAATGATTTTTATATCTACTAACTAATTTCTGATTAAGCCAAGTAGATAAACATTTATCTCCTTTTTCTGGAGCATAATACCATAATGCTCGTGTTGCAGGCCAAAATTTTTCACCTTTTATTACCCTCAAAGCAAGTTTTTTTTCATATGTTGTAGAAGGATTTCGAAATAAATTACTATTAATACAAGCAAATCCTCCTGGAGTTTGGAAAATTATTTCTTGTATTGTAGTTGCATTTTTAAAATCAGGAGAATTACAAAGAACTCGATTTATTATTACATTTCCAACTAATAACATTCCATATTCGCCCTCACCTATAGCTTCAGCTCTCATAGCTCTACCTAAATAGTCAACATCTAATTCATTGTATTCAATCATAAATGGACTTTGTTTTTTTATTTTGATAAGGTATCAAAATTAGTTGACCTACTTTTAATAAATCGTTAGTTAAATAATTTACTGCTTTTAATTTTTCTACAGTAGTTCCAGCGGATTCAGCAATGGAATATAAATTATCACCTGGTTGAACATAATACATATCAACATATTTTTTCATATTATTAATCATTTCTTCTGTTAATACTAATAAAATTTGGCCAACATTTAAATTTTCATTATTTAGATTATTTAAACTTTTAAGTTCGTCTATTGTAATGTTATATTTTTTTGCTATTGAATAAAGTGAATCATCAGGCTTTACCATGTAATAAATGTCTTTTTCTAATACTATTTCAGTTGGAAAAACATATAATATATCTCCGGCTTTAATTTCATTTGATAAAATATTATTAATTTCCATTAATTGATCAGCAGTCATATGATATTTAAATGCTATTGCTGGGAGAGTTTCACCAGGCTGAACTACATG
>JAQUFX010000031.1 GCA_028684435.1 Bacilli bacterium | reverse complement strand
AAAATGGAAAAAATAAAAAGCATAAAACATATTGAACTTATTGAAAACAATAAATATGCCCATGGTGTAGAAATACCAGCTAAACAATTTGATAAATCAAATGCTAAAGGAATAGTTCAATTAAAACCATTATTAAATGATTCCAATATAAAAATTATACAAGGTAGCAATCTAAAAAAATCCGGAGATATTATATGTCCCGTTAATTTCTATCCTCATTCTCTTTATAATATCGATGATTATAACTGGGAGAAGAAATTTTATAATTCTTATAAATTAGATGGTAAAAAATTAATAGGTAATATTATTAAATTAGAACATAATGAAAAAAAATATTCTTTTAATATTGTAGGAACATTTACTAATAATATATTAGATGAATTAGATGTGTGCTATGTTTCTAAAAATGATTTTAATCCCATTATAGGTGATATTGAATATTGTGAGGATGATACCTGTTATGAATATAGCTCTTTAATGATTCGGATCGATAATTATAATAATATTGATTATGTAGAAAAAAAATTAAAAGATATTGGGTATTTTTCAATAAAATATTATACTTTTGATGAAAAAGTTCTTACTAGTATGACTTATATTCCATTATTTATATGTAGTATAGTTTTAATTATTTCAATGACAATTATTTATAATTTTTTTAGAAAGAAAAGCAATAACAATCAATATCAATATGGTATACTAAAATCGGTTGGTTATACTAATAAAGATATTAACATTCTCGCTAAAAATGAAGGTATATTAATACATCTAGCTAGTATAACAGTCTCTCTTATAATCTATTTTATTCTCTATTTCATAATTACCAATAATTCTTTACACGAATTAAATTATAATAATTTTGCATTACCCATTCCTTGGTTATATATTTTATTATTTATTATAGTATCATTACTATATATAGCTTTGATTATAAGATCTTTTACAAAAAGATATCTTAATTTATGTATACAAAAATTATTTGAAAGGTAGTGCTTTTCATGATATTAAAAAGTTTTTATCGAAAAAAAACAACAAAAATTTATTTATTAATATTTATTTTAATTTTTTCTGTTTTGGGAGCAGTAATTATTGGTAAAGATTATTATATTAAGAAAGCCAATCTAAATTATACCAATTCATTTCTTTACATATCATCAGCAAAAGATATAGATGTAAATAATATTCAAAATGTTGAAAATTTTAATAAAGCGCTATTTAATGATCGGTTCTATTATGTTGCTTATAATAATATATTAGATGAAGATAAGATTATTTTCCCTAGTATTTTTAAGGAAAGCTATAAAATAAATGACCAAATTGAATACATGGGCAAGAAAAATAATTATACATTTACTATTATTGATTACTACAATGTTAAAAACATTTCCCCTATTTTATATATTAATTCTCATACATTAGAAAAATTAAATAAAGAAAATAATTCTTATGGATATATATTAAAATTAAAAAAATGGAGTCAAAAAGACGATACTATTAAATATATTATAAAAACATATAATATTGAACCTATTACATCAGAAATTAAAACAACTAATATTGATTTTACGCAACATATAAATAGTTTTACTATTTATGCTTATATTATTATAATAATATTTATTATTGCATGTATCTTTACTATCTATAATATATTGAATGATGAAAAAGAAAAAAGTTATATATATCGTTCTTTAGGATATTCTAAGAAAAAAACATTTAAACTTCAATTAGTTAATATTATATCCTTATTTGTAATAACCTCAATATGCTCTATAATTTTAATTACAATTATTAAATTAATTTTTAAGTTATAAATTAAAATATAATAATTCAATTTATTATATTGCAAAAAAATGCTGACCTAAAAAAAATGATTTATAATTCTATAGACAGCTTTATAATATTAGCAATCAATAATATTAAATAGTAAATTAAAAATGATAGCTTTAAACTATCATTTTATTATTTGATTATTTGGCTAGAAAAATGTTTAGTAAACCCTTCTAAAAACATATCAGACATTGTAAGAGCTTGAATTTATATTTCATCAAATATTTTTATGACTTCTTCATATTTATTATTAAGTATAGCTACTGCTTCATTTTTAGTAAGATTCAAATGATTATAAAACATCTTTTTGATTTCTAATTCATTAAAGTAAGAATTAATACTGCTCATAAATCTTGATATTTCATCAGCATTTTCATGCCATTTCTTATCTATTGATTTGACAAATTTATCGTCCCCTTTTTTAGCAGCTACAACTAAATCAGCGGCTATTGCTAAATGATCCCTTATTAAATTTTTAAATTGTTCAGCAATACTTTGATCATAGAAGAATACGAATAGATGACCTAAATCATTAGCATTTCTAAGTAAACGATTAGTAACATTTGGGGTATCAGGAGCATTACTAGCTAAAGCCATAATTGTTAGTTTTGGCCAAAAAATGTGTTCTTCCATAATCTGCGAAGTTCATTATTTAATTTTAGAAAAGTAATATTCTTTTATGGCTTTTCATATCTTATATAACTATCATTTTGATATTAATTAATATAGTTAAAGTAATAAAAGTTTTTATCTTCTATTACTTCTCCATATATAATTGATTTAAATAATAAGGGTATATCATGGCAGCAATAATTATTAATGTTCATAAATTTCCTCCTATTAATTATACAATTATACAGTATGCTGTAAATCATATTGTTTTAATTAACTAATTTAAAATTATATTTATTAGTATATTGGATGTAATCTTGAACAATTAAAAAAGATAAAGAATAAAATTATAATTACTATTATTATTCCAATAATACCTATCCCACTACCTGAATATCCTCCATATGGATAATATGTTGGATATCCATAACAAATTTGAGGAAACATAGATACCATCTCCTTTATAATAGGATATTCAAATTAATAAATAAAAATTGTGTGTTTTTACGATTTTATAAAATT
Organism: Bacilli bacterium; assembly: GCA_028684435.1. Taxonomy (GTDB): domain Bacteria; phylum Bacillota_I; class Bacilli_A; order RF39; family UBA660; genus DUUS01. The sequence continues at coordinate 9,513 of JAQUFX010000031.1, read as the reverse complement.
TTCTCTTTTATTCCATGCCTAATATAGATTAAGTCAAACTTGTATAAAGATATCAAGTTTTTTGATATAATTATATTGGTGTTATTTATGAAAGAAAAAATTGAAAAAATCAGAAAACAAGCTATAGAAATATTACCTAGTATTTTAAATATAATTTGTTCAAATATCGATTTAAATTCTATTATATGGTTTAAATTTAGAATCAAGTCTATTGAAAGCTACATAAAAAGAATGAAAAGACTAAATTCGGAATTAAATGAAGTTGATGATTTAATTGGTTTTTGTATTGTTGCTGAAACCGAAGAAAAATGTTATGAATTATTAAGCCAAATAAAAAATATAAATGAAATAAATATAATAGATGTTAAAGATTATATAAAATCTCCATGTGGAATTAATTCATATCAAGCTATCCATATAAAATATAAATATAAAGATTTTTTTGGAGAAATTCAAATTAAAACTGAAGAAATGTATGATACAGCAAAAATTACATATGATTTATATAAGGAAAATTTGGATAAAACCATATTTTAACCTCTCTTATGTTATAATATTTGTAGAGGTATGTTTATGAAAAGCAATAAAACTTTAAATGATATTCAAGCTGAAATAGATGAATGGGCCAATCAATTTACAAAGCCATATTTTGAACCATTATCAAGAATGGCTGCTATAACTGAAGAAGTTGGAGAACTTGCTCGTGTTATTAATACAATGTATGGTGATAAAAAAAGTAAAGATGGCGAAATTATAAAAGATTTAGAAGAAGAAATTGGAGATTTATTATTTACTTTAGTTTGTATGGCTAATGCTGAAAAAATAGACTTAATGGTAGCTTACGAAAGAAAAATGGCAAAAGTACTAAAGAGAGATAATAATCGTTTTGAAAGAAAATTATAGAGGTGAATCTTTATGTATCATTGCTTAAGACTTAAAGAAAATCAAGATTTAAAAAAAGAAATAGAAAATTATTCTATAAAAAATAATATATCTGGAGTAATACTTAGTTCAGTCGGATGTTTAAAAAAGTTAACCGTTAGATTAGCTGACGGAAAAACCATATTAGAAAAAAATGAACAATTTGAAATCGTTAGCATAACAGGAACTTTATCAAAAAATGGCGTTCATATTCACTTTTCAGTTTCAGATAACAAAGGAAATACTTTTGGAGGCCATTTGAAAGAAGGCTGTATTATTAATACAACAGTTGAAGTTGTTTTATTAGAAATTAAAAATTTGAAATTCAAAAGAGAATATGATAATTCTACAGGATATGAAGAGCTAGTGATTAAATAATTAAATAATAAATTTTTTTAAAAAAAATTTATTTTAAAAAGCCTTATCGCTTTTTATTTTGCATGTCCAGAAAGACCATATTTTTTAGTAATTGGATCTTTATAAAAGAAATTTTTGCTTGGAACATAAGTGTGCGTTATATAAATCATAAAAATTGATATTAAACCTAGCATACCAATATGGTTTAATATTTGGCTTATATCATCTATGTTTAATAAAATATGAAATACATATTGTCCACAAATTGCGGCAATTATAAATGAACTTATATCGAGAAATAAGACATCTTTTTTTAAAAAATACATATAAGTATAAAAAATTAAAGGTATAACTATAATCATAATTAAAAGTCCTATAAATTTAGCGAAAAAAAGATTTGGATCATTATAGTAAAAATGATATTCAACAATTAACCACATAAAGGTTGGAGCTATAATCAATTTTAAATGCTCCCAAGTCGATTCATTTACAGCAATAAAAAAACCAACAATTTTATTATGTCCAGCCCAATCATATATAAAATGAGTTATCCAACCTACTACAATTATGAATATAGCCCCTATTATTTCTAACATCTTCATCACCTATCTTATATAATTATATTATAGATACTTAAAAATATAATTTAAGAATTTTTTTACTATTCACTTATCTGAAAATAAGTGTTATATTAGATTAATAAATTTTTAGATGCAAAAAAATTAGGTGATATTATAATAAATAAAGATACCAAAAAATTTCTTACTTATAATCTTATTGATATAAAAAAATTTAAAAACAAAAAAGAATGCTATATTTATAATCCTCATGAAATTAATGAATTGGTTGCAAAATATGGATTTTATAATGAAGAAGAAGATGCTTTTATTAGTATTGCTGATATTATCGGTTATCAAAAAAATATAATGCAATCATCAAATATATTTCTTAGCATAAGCTTTTTTTTCGAAAGTAATGCCGATGAATATCATTCTCGTAGTATTGATCTTTTAAATTATAATGCAAATGATTTATTAAAAGTATTAAAAAATTCTTTTTTAATTGATCCGATGGCAGTAAAAGAAATGCCTAATAAAAAATATATTATCGTAACAAATGGGTTTCATAGGTATACTTTATTAAGAGCTCATTTTGTTAATGAATCCTATAATATGGATATAACTTCAGATGAATATCTTAAACTTAAAAAGAAGTATGAAATACCAATTAAAACGCATAGATTAGATTTAACTAAAACTTATTGTAAGTTATTATTACTTAACAATCCTAATTTTAAAGGAAAAATAAAACCTGAGTTTGATAATAATTATCAAAACACTGGAAATATAATATTGGAATTAACTAATGATAAAAAAATAGTTGTAAGTGATGATAAACTAATTGAAATTATAAGATTATTTATAAAAAATACAATTTGTGAAGAATATTTTGATCTTATATCATACTACTATAACAATTTTAAAGATTTTAAAATATTTATTAATATTAATTTCCCAGAATTAAATTTTGAATCAAAAAATAATTTTAAAAACATATTATAATCAAAATCAAGTTATATTTAAATTTTTTTACAATATAATATTTTGGAAGGTGATATTTAAAATGCAAGATTATATTAAAAAATCAATGGAATTGCATTTATTTTTTGCTCGCATTATGAAAGAGCATTCATTATTTTTACAAGCTGGGTTTCCTCTTAAAAACAAAAATTATATTGAAGAAGCCAAATGGTTTAAGGATCAATTTGAAAGATTATTATTAGATATTGTAAATATGAGTAATAATATTATAGATCTTAATATCCTTAATTCAGCCGAAATAGTTACTGAATATACTAAAGCTGCCGAAGAAAAAACCGAATACTTATCTGGAATCCAAATAAATATTAGAATAACTGATTTAGAACATAATTTACAATCTAGAACCTTTTTTACGGCTCCAGAGTTGTCTCCAGAGATTATTAAAAAAATAAATAATCATGCTTTAGAATTAGTAAATGGATTAATAATATTTAAAGAAAAAATCTTAAATGAATTTTTAATATGTAACATCTATACTACAAATTACCCACTTTTAATAGAACATATATTAAGGGAAGCAAAATTATATAAATCATATATTATTGAGTTAGAAACTAATCATGATATTATGTCAAAAGATATTCAGAAAATAGAATTATTTTGGAATCAAATTATGATGGAGCATGCATTATTTATAAGAGGATTATTAGATCCAAGTGAAGTTGATTTAATAAACTCAGCTGATAACTTTGCTAATGATTATCAAAAATTATTACAAAATGCTAAAAATGCAACTGATTTAATAATCAGACAAAATAATAATCAATCTTTAGAAGAAACATTAAAATATCAAGAATTCAAAACTGCAGGTACAAAAGGAATTATTGAAGGCAAAATCAAATCAATTTTCTTACCTCTTTTAGCAGATCATGTATTAAGAGAAGCTAATCATTATATTAGAATATTAAAAGAAAATACCAATCGTTATATTGATTATTAATTAGCTTTAAAAAATTGTTAATAACAATTTTTTTTATGGTAAATTACCTATTAACCTTTTTTATTAATTTAGCATGTAAAACTACTTTATCAGATTTATTATAACAGGTAGATAACGTTAAAATATTATCATTCTCATTAATTAAAGTATTAAAATCATAATTACTTCGATTTAATAATATATTAAGAAAATTTTGGTATGTATCACTATTACTAAATTCCGTCTGAATATAGTCACTAGTAGTAGGAATATGATAAACACTAAATACTTGCCATAATGTATTTTCATATTCAGTTGATAATTTTACAACATAGTTATTAGAATCTTTTAGCCATCCACTTTTTAAAATATTTTTTAAAGATCCAAACATTGTTGTATCAATTCTTCCATGAGCATATATAATAGTATTTTTATCTGTTCCATCTAATTTATTACGATAATCAACAAACAACCATCCCGCATCATTATAACTTTTATTAAATGAATGAGTTAAGTAGTATTTATTATCTTTAGTTTGAACAAATGGATAATTAATATTTGTTCCATTTACTTGAATCCACCCTTTTGTTTGATGATTAGTTTTCTTTAATTGACTAAAGTCAACATTAATCATATTCATTTTTATATAATCCCAATAGGGATTAAACTTCGAAATATCTTCATTTTGATTTATTATTTCTCCATCTTTTATTTCTTCAATATTTACTTCTTCTTTAATTTCATCAATTAGAATATTATTGTTATTAGCATCTATTTTCCATTTTATTATCTTAAATATTGATATAAAAAGCATTATGAAACAAATAATATAAATAAGGATAATAGCAATATTTTTATATTTCAATTTTATTTTTTTTTTCACAATTACCACTTCCAATATCATTATACTATTAAAATTAAAAAAATTATGTAAAAACTGAAAAAAATGTATGCAGAAAATAAAAAATATGTTATATTGATAAAAAATAAGACACTATAAAATATTACTTGCTGAATTAGAAAAGGAGTAAAAATGAAAAAAATTAAACTATTATTGTTAACATTTGTAATGTTCATGGTATTTGGTATTACTAATGTTAATGCAATTGAAGCAAGCGAAACATATCAGAAAGTATTCCCAAATGGCGAATTTGAAATGCATTCAATTCCCTTTAAAACTCCGACTGAAGCATCAATTTACTTATATTATGCAATTCAAAAAAATCCTGGTATTAAAGAATTAGGCTATGGAGTTGATATTACAAATTGTGATGAAAATTTGTATTGTGACGGAGAATTAAGTGAAAGTTGTAGCAGTCCTGAAGAATGTGCAGTAGCCTTTCGTGAATCTAATCGTATTAAATTGGTTTTTAACACTTATGATAAAAATATTGATAAAAAAGTTAATGCATTAGTTAAAAAAGTTGCTGATGGATCTACCGTAGAAGATGTTAAGTATTATTCATTAACTGATCTAAATTTAATAAATTATTATGCTTCAAGAAGTGGCAGTGATTATTTATTAGATTTGAATAAGTCTATTAATTTCATTACTGAATTAAGAAAAGATTTTGAACATAGCAATCTTACTTATACTTTTAATGCCGCTGCAGGAGATGACTATCCTTTATATCATTCCTATTTTGGATGGATTACAGTATTTCATAATGATATTGCCTATGGGTATATAGATCCAATCGGTGTTCAAGAAATAAATACATTATATATACCTAGTAATACTAAAAATACCTCTGAAGCATATATTAGTGCCGCTAAAAATCGGATTAAACAATACTTAGGTTATGATGTTGAAATAACTCAAGCCGGATTAAGAAATACATTAAAATTATTTCCAGAAGATCCTGAATCGCCATTATATGATTTTTCATTACTTGGAGATGAAAGTTTAATGGGAAATTATTATTATAATATTAAACTTAATAATATAAATTATCAATTTGTAATTATTCGAGATTCTAATAAAATGACAACTCCAGTATATAAATCTAAAGATTTAAAAACCAACATTGGGGTATCTTCATCAAATGGAACAATTCCTCTTGATGCTAATATTTTTACCAATATAATTATTGAAACAGAAGATTACAAAATAAAAGTAAATTCTAATAATATTTATGTAGTTGATATCCAATTAAAATCAACATCAAAAACTGATTATGTTGCTAAATTAGATAATGGTAAATATTTAGTAAGTATTCCTGTACCTGAAAATTTAAATGGTAAAGAAATAATTGCTTATTATATTTCGAGTGCTGGTAAAAAAGAAGAACATATCGTAATAGTAAAAGATGGCTATGCATCATTTGAAACAGATCACTTCAGTACATACATACTAGCTGAGAAAACTGCTGAGCCAAATCCTCAAACTTATGATGCAATTTTAGGATATATAATTCTTGGTATAATTGGATTAATAGGAATTTATAGTTCTACTTTATACTTAAGAAAAAGTAAGATTAAATAAAACTCAATTCAAAATGAATTGAGTTTTTTACGGATATTATTTTATAGTAAAAATTAATAATAAATGTTATATTTATATTATAGAAAGGGAGTATTTATTATGATTGAAGAACTTAACATAAATGAAGAAAATATTTGTCAAAGTTGTGCGATGCCACTTACTAATGATGCATTAGGTACTAATGCTGATGGTACATTATCAAACTATTATTGTAAATATTGTTTTGAAAATGGTAATTTTATCGAAAATCTTACTTTAGAAGAAGCAATATTAAGTATAGGTAATATGGCTGAAGAAGCTGGAGTAACAAGAGAAGAAGCGATAGGCTTTGCTTCAAGACATCTTCCTGATTTAATGAGATGGAAAAAATAATCTTATATTATTAAAAAATCTAACAATATTTTATTACCTTTCATAATTGCTTTTTCATTATATAAATAATATTGTTTAACTTGATTGCAATTTATAAAAAAAGTTATTACTTTAATTCCTGTAAAAGGAATTTTTTTATTATTACATATCTTCCCTACTATTCCTAAATCATAATCGATAATATTAACATTTAATGGTAACTTAGGAAATATTTCTTCAATTGTAAATATTTTTCTTTCAAAGTATATATTATTGGTATATTTTAAACTTTGAATTATTCTATTATTTAATAATTTATTAGATTTATATATATTATTAGAATTAAGTTCACATACTTCTAAAGGAATTATGATGTCTAATAGATTTATATTATTACATGACAGACAAGAAGCTAATCCTAAAGATATAATAAATTTGATATTATAATTATCAATTAAATATTGAGTAGATAAAGCTATATTTACTTTTCCATAACCCGTTATAAGTATTAAAAATTTATTATTATAATAATTGCATTTATAAATATTTTTTTCAATTTTTTTACATTGACATTTTTCTAATATATAAGAAACATATTTTAATTCTGGAACTATAACTCCAATCATAAAATCACCTTTATATAATATACTCTTATTAAGATAAAAAGGTGTTTTAAAGGAGATAAATATGAATAATTATATTTACGTAAAAATGGATACAGATGAAATAAATAATATTTTAAATGAATGTACAATATGTGTATTAGGAACATCAAACTATGATTATCCTTACTTAGTACCAATGTATTTTATATATGAATATAAAAATAATAATTATTTATTTATTTTAGAAAGTAAATGCATGGGAAGAAAAATTAAAAATATTCTTAACAATAATAAAGTATGTATTTTTATTCAGTATAATGATACTGATTGTTACAAAAGCATTATTGCTAATGGGATTGCTAATATAAATAAATTACATAACACTAAAAGAACAAATATGGTAAGTATAAATATTACTATCGATGAAATAGAAGGACGGGCTTATTACAAATAAAATATATGTTAAATAAAAAAAGTATGATATAATTTTGGTGGTGATAGTATGAAAAAGGAAGAACAGTTAAAATTAATTAAAGAAGTTAGGGAAATTATCGATGATCTTGGTGGAATTGATGAAAGTATGTTTTTATCAATAGGTATTAATATGCAAGAGCTATTAAGCCCAACGGAAGATACATTAAAAAGACTTAAGGAATATCATGCAAAAGTAAATGAAGATATTGAAAGGTTAGATTTAAGTCTATAGGTGTAGTATGAAAAATAGAAAAGATGGTATTAGAGTAAAGAATTTAAGTGGGATAAACTCCCTAATACCTCATCTTAAGCCATCAAGAGCAGATTCTGATGTTTATATCAACATGAAAATTGATGTAAGTGAATTAGTTAAGTATTATGAAAAATTAAGAAGTAAAAAAGAAACAAAAGATATTACCTATTTTCATATTTTTTGCTCTGCGATGGGAATGGTTATTTATAATAGACCACTTCTTAATAGATTTATTATTAATAAAAAGTTTTATGATCGAAAACATGTTTCAATTTCATTTGTTGCTAAAAAAGAATTTACCGATGATTCTGAAGAAACATTAAATTTAGTAAAAATTGATAAAGACGATAATTTATTTTCTTTAGGTAAAAAATTAATCCATACCGTTGAAGAAGTAAGAAATCAAAATACTAATTCTGCTGATGATCTTGTTACCTTAATTGGTAAGATGCCAAAGTTTGTAAAATCATTTATAATGGCTATTGTTAGATTTGGTGATAATCATGATTTACTTCCCTCATTTTTGACCGAAAACTTAATATATTATTCTTCAGTATTAGTATCTAATTTAGGAAGTATAAATTGTGGAGCTATTTATCATAATTTAACTGATTTTGGAACAAATTCAATTTTAATTACAATTGGAGAAATAAAAGATGAACCGGTTGTTATTGATGGCAAAATAGAAATTCGAAAAATGTGTGAACTCGGTGCCAATTTAGATGAAAGAATTGCAGATGGCTTTTACTTTGTTAAATCATTGAAACTATTTGAACATATTTTAAAAAATCCTGAGTTATTAGAAAATAAAAGTAATACCAAAATAGATTTTTAATATATGAAAAAGATATATATCATAGCATCAGATTCCGGAACTTATTTTTCAAGATTTTTAAAAATAATGACTCAAGAAAAATATGTTCATATAAGTATCGGTTTAGATGATAAATTTAAAAATGTATATTCGTTTGGACGCAAACAAAAATTTATGTTACCAGCGGGATTTATAAATGAAGATTTAAAAAGAATTTGTCAACTTTTTAAAAAAACTGATTTACAAATATATGAATTAAAAATTACTGAAAAACAATTTTATACTATAAATAAAATATTAAAAGATAAATATATTAAGAATGCTCTTAAATATCGATATAATATTAAAGGTTTACTAATGATTAATTTTAATTTATCTTATAATAGAGATTATCATTATGTTTGTAGTCAATTTTGTGGTAAATTATTAAATGATTCGGGAATAATAAATTTCAACAAACATTATTCTTTAATTAAACCAAGAGATATCTTAAATAGCAAAGGATTAAACTTGATATTTGAAGGCAAAGCAATAGATTATTTAGAACAATTATAAAAAGATACAAGTTTGTATCTTTTCCTAAATTGAAATCTCAACCGCACCAGTGGTTGGGATTTTTTGATATAATAAAAGAGCCCACACCCAGCAAGGAGGAGCTCTATGAAAAATTATACTCAATTAACAGAAAAAAAGAAAGTAGAAATTGATATATTACTAAAACAAGGATTATCGA
>JAQUFX010000001.1:37585-47357 GCA_028684435.1 Bacilli bacterium | reverse complement strand
CTTATTTCATGAGACATACTTGTTATAAACTCACTTTTAGCTCGATTAGCTTTTTCAGCCTGTTCTTTATTTAACATTACTTCACTTAGCATTTTTAAATCAGGATTTTCTATAGTAAAGTACATTAAAAGGACGGCAAATGAAAATGGTAAGGAATTTAATAGAATTCCAGGATTAACATATCTTAAAATTATAGCAATACCAGTAACAGCGATAAAAATAAAAAATGGTGTATATTTTGTGTATTTTGTTTTATTAGTTTTAAATATTAAACATAATATCCATATAATGAAATAAATTATATAAGTGATAATAATTGCGTTTATAGCTGGCCCATATGAATATGAATAAATACCATTATTAAATTGTTTAATCTCTAAAGTAATTATTAATAATAAACTTATACATATAAAAATAATAAATATATAATAAAGTAAACCTTTTTTTGAATTAATAAAATATCCTATAATTTTTTCATTATTATTAAAAGAAACATAAAATATATAAATAGTAAAAATAGTTACCCAACCAAATATTGCTACTAAAAATAATCGATTTAAAAATATATTATAAAAAGAATTTATATCAAATTTAAATAAAACATTTAAACATAAATTAAATTCAATAAACATATTAATTAATGCTAGAAGTATTAAAATATTATATATTATAGTTTCGAAATTTTTAATTCTTTCTTTAGAAAAATAAAGAATTGTTATTATCAAAGTATAAATAAAACTACATAAAATAGCTGACATCCCTGCTACCATATATAAGACCTCCCTATAATATAATCAAATTATAACATAAAAGATCATTAATTGAAAAAATTTTATTAAAAAAACGAGATACTCGTTTTTTTATATTTTTTTTACTAATATTTTTTTAGGTTTCGGAGGATTTACAATTTTTATTTCATCTAGATTACTAATTATTTCATAAATAGCTTCACTATTTTCTGGTATTTCTACTTTAATAATATTTCCATCTTTACTAAGACTATAATATGTTTTACGTTCTTCACGCAATGTTAGTATTTCTCTTTTATCAGTAGCAAAACTACGGGCAAAATGAGTTCTGAATATTAAACCTTCAGGAATAAAATCCGATGTATAGGAATTATATACCGACTTTATAATCTCAACTGGATTAGCTTGCGGAACAATTACTAAATTAACAACTGGAGTTCCAAAATTACTATCATTATTATAAGGAATTAATAAAGCTTCAGCTTCAATTACTCCAGGAGTATTTAAAAGTTTATCTCTCATATCGAATAAAAAATAACCTTCTTTTAAATCAATACTATCTACTTTACCATTTGTAAAAGTAATACCAGGGCAATATTTTTTTATATTTGGATTTTTTATAACAAAATCGGTTACTCTTCCATTAATTGAATATATTGGTTTTTCTTTATAATATCCTACTACTGCTGCTATATCATTATTTGTTCCCCATACTTTTCCGTCATCATCAATATAATTAAAAAATTCTTTTGTTGCTTTTTCATTATTTAAATATTCTTTCATTTGCCATGGACATCTTGCATATAGAATTCCTCTTTCACCGTCATTTGCTTTTTTATATGTTTTAGGGTTTATAACGATAGCTTCAGCTCCTGGGATTAAATACCCACTTTCATTACTTCTATTTTCAACTCCATATGTTGACATAATTGCTGAACCAAATTCAGTACTACCACTACCAATAACTATCGATTTTGATCCTACAGCTTTCAATTTTTCATTAACTATTTTAGTTGGTTCTTTTGGTGTAGGTTCTCCGCCACTCCCTGGTTTTAAATTTTTTAAATCTCCTGGATTTAGTTTTGAATGTGCTACTGCTACATAAAGACCAAAGGGTGCTATGACATCGCTAATTTCATCTTCTATCAGCGCTTTAGTAATTAAAGATGGTTCAAATGCACCCGGATTATAAACGATATTAGCTCCGCATGCTCTACGTAATAATAAAGCATAAAATTGACTTGTTATATGAGATATAGGAATAAGTAATAAAGCTTTATCTCCATCTGTTAATGGAAATTCAGGAAAAACTTCATTTTCATGAGCTTTTAATAAATTAATAATTGCTTCGTGCGTATGTACAGCACAATTTGGTATACCCGTTGTAGTCCCTCCAGTATTTGAATAAGTAGCTACTTTATCTATTAAATTAATATTTTGGCTATTCGTTGATCTAATAATTTTACTTTCTGATAATTCTTTTATTTTACTTGGATATATTATTTCTATATTTTTTGGTAAATCAAGAAAATCAATCATTTCTTTATAATTAAAATTATGATTATAAATTCTTCTTTTACCTTCTGGTCTATAATCACCAGCCGATGTAAAAATTATTCTTTTTATAATATTTATTCCATTATTGTCCTTAAGAGCTTTTAAAGATTCTTTAAGTTCTGGTGTAATATACTCAGCACTTAATACAATTGTATCAGCACCTTTTTCAATTGAATGTCTTAATACATCGCTTTTAAAAAAAGCAATACTAACCGTACTTACAATAGCTCCTAATTCAAGTAATGCTATATATATTAATTCATATTCAGGTGCATTTAAATTACAAATAGTAACCGGCTTAGCACAACCATAAAAAAAACCTTGAGATATAAAATATTCCTTATATTTTTCAATTCTTTGCCAGTATTCTTCTCTAGAAATTTGATTCCCGTCAAACTCAATAACAATACCTTTTTGATTTCTTTTTTCATCTTGCTTTCTAATATAATCAACTACTGAATTATATTCCATTTGAATTTCCCCATTTCTTCATCCCTACTATTATACATATTTTTTCATATTATGCAAGGGATTATGCATTACAGATAAAAAAAATATCACACTTGTGATATTTTTATGGTTTAATTATTTCTTTATTACCCATATAAGGTCTTAATGCTTTAGGAACATTTATGCTTCCATCTTGATTTAAGTTGTTTTCTAAAAAAGCTATTAATCCTCTTGGAGTTGCTAATATTGTATTATTAAGAGTGTAAACATATTTTGTACCTTGATCAGATTTTGTTCTAATTCCTAATCTTCTTGCTTGAGCATCTCCTAAAGTAGAACATGAACCTACTTCAAAATATTTTTGTTGTCTAGGACTCCATGCTTCAACATCACATGATTTTACTTTTAAATCAGCTAAATCTCCAGAACAGCACTCTAAAGTTCTAACTGGGATATCTAAACTTCTAAAAAATTCCACTGTATAAGACCACATTTTGTTATACCAATCTAAATGATCTTTTTCATTACATAGGACCACTATTTCTTGTTTTTCAAATTGGTGGACCCTGTATATTCCTCTTTCTTCAATACCATGAGCTCCTACTTCTTTTCTAAAACATGGCGAATAAGAAGTTAATGTTATAGGAAGACTTTCTTCTTTAATGATTTGATCTTTATATCTTCCAATAATTGAGTGTTCACTTGTACCAATTAAATATAAATCTTCATTTTCAATTTTATACATCATATTTTCCATTTCAGTAAATGACATAACTCCAGTTACAACATCAGATCGAATCATAAAAGGAGGAATACAATAAGTAAATCCCTTATCAATCATAAAATCTCTTGCATAACTAATCATAGCTGAGTGTAATCGAGCAGCATCACCAATTAAATAATAAAATCCTGACCCACTAGTTCTACCTGATGATTCTTTATCCAGTCCAGCAATTCTTTCTAAAATATCAGCATGATATGGTATTTCATACTCAGGTATTACTGGTTCTCCAAATCTTTCAATTTCAACATTCTCCGCATCATTTTTACCTAATGGAACGGATTCATGTATTATTTGTGGAATTAACATCATTTTATTTCTGATATCTTGTTCTAATTTTATTTCTTCTTTTTCTAATGCTTCTATTTCAGTATTATAATGTTGGACTTGACCTTTTAATTTATTTGCTTCTTCTATTTTTTTATCACGCATATAAGAACCGATTTTATCACTGGTTTTATTTTTATCACTTCTTAAATTATCTGCTTTTTGTTTAATCTCACGATATGTTATATCTAAATTATATATTTCATCTACTAAATATAATTTATCATTTTGAAATTTCTTTTTTATATTTTCTTTTACCTTATCTTTATTTTCTCTTATTAATTTAATATCTATCATTTTTTCAGCTCCTTTCTTTTATTTTTTTTAATTTGTTTAAAAAGACCCTAGACTTTTTAAACATTATTATATCTTTAATTATTTTCATTATAAATCCCTTCTAACAAAAAAAGATGGTATTAGGAGTGCATATATGCACGGTACCATCCTTTATTTCACTTTTTTTTATAACGATCTTAAGACCGGAAGATTTTAACTTCACTAATAGGTAGATTCATTAATCTATTAATTAACTTTCACCATCCGTTAACTCTCTATATAATAGTTATTAATTATAGTCCTATATAATTGTTTTCTTTCTCAATAATATTAACATATATCTTAATTTTTAGCAATTGCTTTTTTTAATGCTTCATAAGGAAGTGTTGCACATGTTTTTCGATTTTCTTGTTTATAAATTTCATCATAGACAAGGGCTTCTTTCAATATATCTTTATTATATTCTTTTTCATAAATCATATTCTCAAAATTATTAATGTATTCTTTTACATCATTGATGTTTTTATTAATAATATTTTTAAGCATTATAGATGTACTAGATGTACTTATTGCACATGCTTCACCATCAAAATAAGCATCGATTATAATATCATTTTCGATTTTTAAGAATAAATTTATATCATCTATACAAGAGATATTATTTGCGTTTGTTTTAATATAATCTTTGTCTTTAGTTTCCTTATGAAAAGGATTAGAATAATTATCTAACATAATTTGTCTTTTTAACTCAGTATTCACTATATCATTTCCTTTAATATTTTTTCTTTATCCATTAATAGTTCAATTAAGGAATCGATTTCTTCATAAGTATTATAAAAATATAGGCTTACTCTTACCGTGTTTTTTACACCTGTCACACTTTTTAATATTTTAGCACAGTGATTACCCGCTCTTACGCATACATTATATTTATTTAAATAGTAAGCTACATCTTGACTAAATATTCCCTCAATATTAAAGGCTACTATTCCACTTCCAGCTTCTTCATTAATAATTTTTATATGTTCTATTTCCAGTAATTTGGATACTAAATAGTTTTTTAATTTTTGTTCATAAATACTTATATTGTCCATTCCGATATTTTGTAAATAATCTATGGCTGCGCCTAATCCGATTGCTCCAGCTATATTAGGAGTACCAGCTTCTAGTCTTTGTGGTATATCTTTTAAGTATATTTCTTTTTCACTATCAAAAGATTCGTTCATTCCCCCACCTAATATTAAAGGATCTAATTCTTCTAATAATTCTTTTTTACCATATAAAACCCCAATCCCAGTAGGACCACACATTTTATGACCAGAAAAAACTAAAAAATCAACATCACTATCTTTAACATCAGTCTCTTTATGAGGTGTACTTTGAGCACCATCTACGACAACAAAAATATTATTTTTATGAGCATACTCACAAATTGCTTTAATTGGTCTTATATCTCCTACGACATTTGTTGTTTCTGCTAATGCGATTACTTTTGTGTTAGATGTAATAACGCTTTTTATTCCTTCTAAAGTAATATGTAAATTTGCATCTAGTGGAACATATACTATTTTTAAATTATGTTTATTAGCAAGCCTAAACCAAGGTAAAACATTACTAGCATGTTCACTTTTACTAATAATAATTTCATCACCAGGATCAACCAAATTATCAAAAAAACCAGATACTATGGTATTTAATCCTTCAGTTGAACCACTATTAAATACTACTTCATTTATATCAGCATTTATAAATTCAGCAACTTTTTTTCTCGCTCCTTCATATTCAAGATCAACTTTATAGCTAATTGAATAATCACCTCGGTGAGCATTTGCTGAATAATTACAATAATAATCAGTAATAGCATCTATAACTATCTGTGGTTTAAAGGTTGTAGCACCATTATCTAAGTAGATATAATCTTGTTTAAACATTGGAAAATCTTCTCTATACATTATTTCACCTCCAATAAATCATTTCTTTCATTTTGGTTATAAATTTTTTATCTTTAAATATATTTATTAAAAAACCAGTTAATATTAATTTTTTAGATTCAATTTTACTTATACCTTTACTCATTAAATATGATAATTCATCTTCCGAAACAGTACCTATGGTCGTATTATGATTGGCAATTATCTTACTAGTTTCAACTAAAATATTAGGTATTATTATTCCGCTTCCATTATTTATATTAATTAATCTAATATCCTCAATTAAAATATTATTTTTTTTATCACTCATAATACCATTAACGCTTGTTGTATTATTACCATTATCATTTATACCATGGATATTTAATATTATTTCTGACTCTTCATTTTTATAAATAGTATTAATATTTAATATATATTTATTTTTATTAATAAATGAATGATTATATATAAAACTAGCTTTACTATTTATTTTTATTTCTATATTAGTATCTTCTTTATCTATTATTCTAAAATCATTTATTATAACTTTACAATTGCTTTTTACTTCAATATTTAAAGTTTTTATACATTGATTCATAATAGTATATATAGTATCTTTAAAGACTATTATATTATTATTTTCATCATTTATTATACTATTATTCATATTTAGTTTATTCATTTTTTTCGTTCTCGCTTACTAAATACGCCTTATTATATTTCTTATATCCTTCTTTTCCAACTTTTAAAGCTAAATTAAAGTCACCAGATTCAATTATTTTTCCTTCATTTAAAATATGGACATGAGATGCGTTAAGTAATTTTAATAATTTTGGTCCATGAGTTATTATTAATATACTAACATTATGATTCGTATAATATTCTTTAAGATTATCACATACTACTTTAATACTATCAACATCTAAACCACTATCTAATTCATCTAGAATAATTAATTTAGGTTCAAGCATCCAAAGATGAAGAAGTTCATTTTTCTTCCTTTCTCCGCCACTCATTCCTTCATTAATACCTCGATGAATAAAACTTCTTGGAATTGATAATTTATCACAAGTTTCTTCTAATTTTTTATTAAATTCATAAATATTTACAACTTCTCCAGTTTTTTCAAAAAGAGCTATTCTTAACATTTCAGCATTAGTAACTCCTGGTATTTCTATAGGATTTTGATTAACTAAATATATTCCTTCTTTAGCTCTTTTTGTAATATTTAATTTAAGTAAATCTATTGAATTAAATATTATCTTTCCTTTAGTAACTAAATAATTAGAATCACCTGTTATTGTTTTACATATCGTACTTTTACCTATTCCATTAGGACCCATTATTCCATGAATTTCACCTAGTTTTATATCTAAATTGAAATCTTTTAAAATTTTTTTATTATTTATTTCAACATTTAAATTTTCTATTTTAAGCATCATTAATCACCGAAATAATTTTATCATTACAATATAGAAAAAGCAAACTAACCATTTGCTTTTTATTATTTATCTGATTTATCTAATGCCATTAGAACTTCTCTAGGTTTTGAACCATTAGCGGGGCCTATAATTCCTCTTTCTTCTAATAAATCTATTATGCGAGCAGCACGATTATATCCTACTCTAAATCTTCTCTGAAGTAATGAGGCACTTATTTTACCCGCTTCTAAAGCAAACTGAACTACTTCATTATAAATTGGATCTTCATATTCTTCTCGTTCATATCCATCTCCTGCTGCCATATGATTAGGTTCTTGAACAAGTAATGAATTATCATAATTAGCCATTTGTTCTTTAGATACATATTCAATTAATCTACCTATTTCATCATCACTAATAAAAGTCCCTTGTATTCTTTGAGGATGATTTTCGCCCATTGGCAAATATAACATATCACCACGGCCTAATAATTTTTCAGCCCCTGTTGCATCTAATATAGTTCTTGAATCAATATAGGAAGCAACAGTAAATGATATTCTTGAAGGAATGTTTGCTTTTACTATTCCGGTTATTATATCTGTTGACGGTCTTTGGGTTGCGACTATTAAATGAATTCCTGCTGCTCTTGCCATTTGGGTAATTCTCATTATTGAATCTTCTACTTCTTTAGCTGCAACTAACATTAAATCAGCAAGCTCATCAATTATTACCACAATATAAGGTAAAAGCGGTAAATTTGTATCATTTCTTTTATTCTGTTTAGCAATCATTTCATTATATACTAATATATTTTTGACCCCTTTATCTTCAAAAATACCATATCTTCGATCCATCTCAGAAACTATTTTTTGTAATGCTATATTAGCTTTTTTAGGATCTGTTACTACTGGGCAAAGTAAATGAGGAACTCCATTATAATTTGATAATTCAACTTTTTTCGGATCAACTAATACTAATTTTACTTCGTCAGGTCTCTTATACATTAATATCGAAGCAATAAAGCTATTGATACATACTGACTTACCTGAACCAGTAGCTCCAGCTACTAATAAATGTGGCATATTATATAAATCTGCACAACAAGTACGACCTTTTATATCTTTTCCTAAAGCTACCAAAATTTGAGCATTTTGCATACTTTTTGGAATTGTAGTAAATATTTCTCTTATTGGTACAGATGCTATTTTTTTATTTGGTATTTCAATACCTACTGTACTTTTACCAGGAATAGGAGCTTCTATTCTAACATCCTTTGCAGCTAAAGCTAAAGCTATTTCCCGATGAATACTAGTTATTCTATTTAATTTAGTAGCTGCTTTTATTTCAATTTCATACTGAGTAACTGCAGGTCCTTCATGAATATCAACAACTTTACCAGTAATTTGAAAATCATTAAGAACTTTTTCAAGAGCTACTTTATTACCATTTATAAATTCCGCTGGATTAACTTTACTTGCTTTTTTTACCGGATCAAGTATATTTATGGAAGGTAATTTATAATTACCATTAGTAGAATTTTCTAGTTTATAATTTTCTCCTGGAGCATTATTAAGCTGTATATTTTTAATATCTTCAGCACTTGATACAATTATTTTATCAGAAATATTATTATTATAACTATCTTCATCATCAGGCATTTTAAACAATCTACTATCTTTAGCATTTTCTTTAATACTATTAAATATTTTTTTGATTTTATTAAAGATATCTGCAAAACTTATATCTAATAACATTATAAGACCAAATACCGCTGAAACTATTAATACAATATAAGTTCCTTTTATATCAATTGCAAGCACTAATAACCAAGCAAATGCCGCTCCAATAATTCCTCCACCCATATTTTTTAAATTAAAATAATTATCACTTTTTATTGTATTTAAAAAGTTATCTACTGTTTCTTTAAAAATTGAATTTATCATAATATCAGGATTATTTTTAATATATTCCATATGAGATAAGGTTAAAAGAGCAATTAATAATATATAAAAACCTATTAATCTATTAGTAAAAAACTTAGGTAGGATTCTTTTTAATATCATATACGTACCTAAAACTAAAAATAATACGATTAATATTGCCCACCATGCTCCCATAACAAAAATAGTAAAATCTTTTATTAAGTCTCCAACAGGACCAAAAGAGCCAATCCCTATAACACTAATTAAAACTAATATTAAACCAGTTAACTCAGTACTAAATTTAACTTTATTATTATCTTCTTTTCTTTTTTTCTTTTTAGCCATTAGCCTCACACCTTAAAATTATTATATCTTA
>JAQUFX010000001.1:34563-37485 GCA_028684435.1 Bacilli bacterium | reverse complement strand
CACCTTAAAATTATTATATCTTATACAAGTGGTATTTGCAAAGAAAACCAGCAATAATTTAAAATAAATAGTTAATTCATTTTAACTATTTATTTTATTTTTATAATCATCGATTAAATCTTTTAAACTATTCGGACTTAAAAATAATAAAACTACATTATCATATTTTAATAATTCATCAGCATTATTTTTATTAATACAAAACCCTTTATTTAGTTTAGATATTATTATTTCCGAATTAATATTAGGAAAATCTTCTTGCTTTTCTCTTGATGGATGTACATCTAATACATAAGTTATATCACTTTCATTTAATACTTTAATGAATTCATTTATAAACTTTTTTGTTCTCGAAAAGGTATGAGGTTGAAAAATGGTTATTAGTTTTTTATTAGGATATTTTAGTTTGGCAGCTTTAATTGTTACTTCAATTTCTTTGGGATGATGAGCATAATCATCGATAATAATATTATTATTTATTTTTTCTTCAGAAAATCTTCTTTTGGCACCAAGAAATGTACTTAATTCATGCTTTACCTTATCTTTTTCTATCTTTTCTAAATAACATAAACTTATAACAGCCATAGCATTTAAAACCATATGTTCTCCAGTAAATTTAATGAAAAAAGTATCGTAATATTCTTTATTAATATAAACATCAAATATCGTACCAGTAGAATCATATTTTATCTTTTTAGCTATCACATCATTATTTCCTTTTAAACCATAAAATAAGATTTTATTAATCTTTAATTTCCTAGTATATGGATCATCTCCATATGCAATAATATATTTATCAGTATTTAATGCAAAATCTTGATAAGCATCAATGACATCATTAATATCCTTATAATAATCAATATGATCTAAATCAATATTAGTAATAATAGCATATTTTTGTTGATAAGCTAAAAAATGTCTTTTATATTCACAAGCTTCTAAAACAAAGGTTTTATTTCCTTTTCTTGCATATCCTGTTCCATCTCCAATTAAATAATTTGTTCCCCTAATATTTTTCAGAACATGGCTTAACATAGCAGTTGTAGTTGTTTTCCCATGACAACCCGAGATACTTATAGTTTCAAACATTTCGGTTAATTTAGCTACCATATCTTGATAACTATAAATTTTAAGACCTAATTCTTTTGCTTTCTTTACTTCAACATTATCATCATTAAAAGCATTTCCTTGAACAATAATTAAATCTTTTGTAATGTTTTTTTCATCAAAGTCAGCTATTTTGATAACTTTTTTTAGCTCTTCGGTTGTAAAAAAATCTTTACTTATATCACTACCTTTTACTTTAAAACCTAAATTATACATAATTAAGGCTAAAGAACTCATTCCTGAGCCAGCAATACCGATAAAATGGTACATAAAAATCACCTTATTTTTTCATTAATTTATTTATTAATTTAATAGCAGCTTTGGCATTTAATTTATACATAAAATTCATAAATTTAGAATCATTACCTAAGTATAATTTAAATTTATTTTTTTCTATTACTTTAATTATTTTATCAGCTGCTTCACTTGCTGATAGCATTTTTATTTCTTTTGAATTACTTTCTTTTATTTCAATATCTGAATTTTTAACAATATCTGTTGCCATGGCACCAGGTAGTACCAATGATACTTTAACATTAGTATTTAGTAATTCAGAATATAATCCTTCGGTAAGTAAACTTAATGCCGCTTTAGAAGCTCCATAAACAGATTGACCTGGAAAAGGAAAAAAACCTCCCATACTACTTACATTTAATATGTATGCTTCATTTCTTTCTTTTAATTCATTAATAAAAGCTTTTATTAACTTTAAAGGACCATAGAAATTGACATTCATTACTTTTTCAATAATATTAATATCTAATTCGCTAATATCAATAAATGGTTGAATTATTCCAGCATTATTTATTAAAACATCAATGCAAGGTTGATCTTTAAAATAATCTTTTTTAAAGTTTTCAATATTATTATCATTTGATACATCAACTTTATAAATAAATAATTTATCATCATTTAATTCTGTTTTTAAATTTTTTAAATTTTTTTCATTAATATCTAAAGCACTTACATAAGCACCTTTTTTTAATAATTGTTTAACTAATTCTTTTCCAACCCCAGCAGCACCACCAGTTACAATTACTCTTTTATTATCTAATTTCATTTAAATTCCTACTTTCTTATGAATTTAGTATACCATATTTCGATCAAAAAAAGATGTTTAAACTTCCTTTTTATACCTTTCTTTTACAATATCCCAGTTTATATAATTAAAAATATCACTTATATATTCTTTTTTCATAGTTGTATAATCTAAATAATAAGCATGTTCCCATATATCAATTACTAGCAATGGAACAAAATCCCATATTGTTTGGTCTTGATGTTTTTCAACTTGAAGGATAATTAATTTATCTAATATTTTACTATAGCCAAGTATTCCCCAACCGCTACCTTCAATATTGGTAATATTATTAATAAATTGTTCTTTAAAATCTTCTAGTGAACCAAAATCTTCATTAATTTTATTAATTAAACAATCACACATAGATTTGTTAATAGGACTAATATTTTCAAAAAATAATTGATGTAAAACAGCTCCCGCACCTTGAAAAGCTAAATTTTTTTCTAAGGCTTTGATATTGGTATAATCATTTTCCACTCTTGCCCTATGTAAATCTAAAAATGCTTTATTATAATTGTTAACATATCCTTTGTATAATATTTCATAATGATTTTTCATTGTTTCTTCACTTAAAAAACTAAAATCATTATATTTATATGGTAAAGTTATTATTTCCATCATATTATTTCCTCCTTCTTTTTAGATGATATTATAAATTTAATAAAGATAAAGTTATCCTTGTGTTTCTTCATTATTCATCAAAAAATCATTATAAATATAATAAAATTATTATT
>JAQUFX010000001.1:0-34463 GCA_028684435.1 Bacilli bacterium | reverse complement strand
ATTATTATTATTATATTATAAAATAAATAATTAAGATATTATTTATTTTACATTTTTCCCAATATTTAAAATAATTCCAATACTTGCTAATGACACTAATAAAGAAGATCCTCCATAACTAAAGAATGGTAGAGTTACCCCCGTTACGGGAAGTAATCCAATTACGACGCTTATATTTAATACTGTTTGAAAAATTATACCAAAAATAAGTCCAAAAGATAAATATTTACCAAATAAATCATTTATATTAGCACTTATTTTTAATACTTTATAAAATAAATATAAATATAAACCAGCTAAGATTATAATCCCTAAAAAACCAAATTCTTCGCTAATGATAGCAAAAATAAAATCAGTTTGAGGTTCAGGTAAATAAAAATGTTTTTGAATTGAATTACCTAGTCCTAAGCCAAATAAACCACCTGGTCCAATTGCATATAAACTTTGAATAATTTGAAATCCTGATCCTAAAGGATCACTCCAAGGATTTAAATAAGATACTATTCTTGCTACTCGATATGGAGCTGCTATAATTAAGCCTACCATACCAATTAAACCAGCAACACCTGTATAAGCAAAAAAGTTCAGTTTAATATTTGATACAAACAACATTCCAATTAGACTTATTACTATAACCATACCAGTTCCAAAGTCAGGTTCTAACATAATAAGACCAAAAAATATAAATATCACTATTAATATCGGTAATGCCCCTTTTTTAAAATCACTCATATCTTTAACATTATTACTTAAATACTTAGCCATAAAGATAATTAAACATATTTTAGCAAACTCACTAGGTTGAATCCCAAAAGCACCTATTCCAAACCAACTTCTTGACCCATTTCTAATTATACCAATACCTGGTATAAGGACAAGCCCTAATAATAAAAAGCAAATTAATAAAATCCAATTTGCTTTTTTATAATACATTTTATAATCTATTTTAGATAAAATATACATTATTACAAAACCAATAACAACAAAGATACTTTGATGTCTTAAATAATGAAAAGAATCATTAAATTTATACTCACTCCAAATATTACTAGATGAATACACCATTAATAAACCAAATAAAGTTAATATTATCGTAGGTATTATAATACCTATATTCTTTACCATTTTTTAACCCCCCATTAATTGTTTATTTATTAAATCCATACTCCATATATTATTCCTAACATAGAAAGTAATAAACCTATAGTCCAAAATAATTTGACAATATCAGTTTCAATCCATCCGAGTTCTTCAAAATGATGATGAAGGGGTGCTTTTTTAAATACTTTTTTATTATATCTTCTAATAGCTATTATTTGAATTAAACTAGATAAAGTTTCTACCACAAATACTCCGCCAATTACTAATAAAGATACTTCATGTCTTGTTAATATTGCGATTGTGGCTAATGCACCACCTAAAGCAAGTGATCCTGTATCACCCATAAATACTTTAGCTGGATGAGTATTAAATACTAAAAAGCCTAATATACTTCCTATTAAAACAAATGAGAATATAGCTATTTCTTGATATCCAGCAAGCCATGATGTTCCCCATGCAATAACTCCATAAGATAGAAAAGCCATTACGGAAAGCCCTCCACATAAACCATCTAAACCATCAGTAATATTAACAGCATTGGTTGTTCCAACTAATACTAATAAAATAAAAAGACCAAATGACCATCCTAAAGGAATATTTATACCTAAAGATGAAATAACTAATTCTGAATCTCCACCATATTGAATAAAAATTACATAAAAAACAATGGCAATAATGGTTTGTAATATAAGTTTATTAATCGTTGAAATTCCATTATTGTTCTTATATTTTATTTTTTTATAATCATCAATAAAACCTAAAAATGCATAAGAAAGAAAAACAAATATTAAAATAGTTAAAGATGCCGTAATTTCAATACTTCCTCTTAAATATAAAAGGCCTATTACAACAATAGTAGGAATTATAAATATTAATCCCCCTAAAGTAGGAGTACCATCTTTTTCTAAATGCCTTTTATTAATTAACCTGCTTACTGGTTGACCAGCTTTTAATTTTTTTAATATGGGTATTAATATTACTGCTGTTATTAAAGATAAAACAAATCCTAACATAAGACCTAATATTGATTTAGCTAATATTAACATATTTTCACCTCATAATCATTATACTATCTTCTTTTCTATAAAGTAAATATTAATTAAGCATTAACTTTACAATACTACCTTCCTTAACATAGGTATCTCCCTTAGGATTTTGCTCAATAATATTTGTTCCACTACCACTATATTCAATTTTAAAGTTCTTTAATTGCTCTTTTATTTCTTTGACATTTTTACCGACTACATTTTCTAAATATAAATATTTCGTATCAAGCCACATATATTCTTTTTGTAATTCATTTTTAATAGGTTTATAATGTAAATAGTCTATAATACTTAATATAATATTTTTAGCTACGGGAGCTGACACTGTTCCACCATATTGTGTTATTCCTTTCGGATTATCTACTGCTACATAAATTATATAATCAGGTTTATCGGCAGGAAAAAAACCAATAAATGATAATATATAATTACCTACCATATAAACACCATCTTTTACTTTTTGAGCTGTACCAGTTTTGCCACCTACTCGATAATTTTCAATATAAGAATTTCGTCCCGTTCCATGAGCTACTACTGTTTCTAAAGCATACCTGACTAATTTAGAAGTTTCTTCAGAAATAACATTTTTAATTAATTTAGGTTTATTAAGCACTATTACTTCATTAGTTTCTGGTTCACTTATACTTCGTACAATATATGGAATATGTAATTTTCCACCATTAATAGCTGCGCTTACACCTCTTACTTGTTGCAAAGGAGTTACACTTATTCCTTGACCAAAAGCTGTTGTAGCCGTTTCTATTGGACCCATTTGATCAAGTTTAAATAAAATACCAGAACTTTCACCATTTAAATCTATGCCAGTTTTAGTTCCAAAACCAAATTTAATTAAATAATCATATAAAAGATTTGTACCAAGTTTTTGGCCTAAAGATACAAAGCCTGGATTACATGAGTTTTGGACTACTTCTAAATAAGTTTGAGAGCCATGACCTCCCGATTTCCAACATTTTATTCTGGCACTTTCTACTGTGACAGATCCACTATCATAAAAATGATCTTCAAATAAATTAATCGTTTTTTCTTCTAAAGAAGCTGCTAATGTTATTATTTTAAAAGTAGAACCTGGTTCATATGTTCCCCATATAGGTAAGTTACGATTTATAGTTTCAATATCATAATCTTGATAATTATTACTATCAAAATTAGGTCTACTACTCATAGCAATAACTTCTGAAGTATTAGGATTCATTATTAAGACAAGAGCTTGATCAGGATTTAATGAAATCATTACATTGTCAAGTTCTCTTTCAACCATTTCTTGAATTTTAGCATCTATCGTTAATGCTAAATTATTACCTTTTACCGGTTCAGTATAAACTTCGCTTAGGTCCAGTCGATTGCCTTTACCATCTGAAAAATATTTGATTGCCCCATCATTTCCTTTTAAATATTTATCATACTCTAGTTCAATACCTGATAAACCTTGATTATCAATTCCTACATAGCCTAAAACATGAGATAGCATAGTTTCATAAGGATAATATCTTTTTGATTCTTTAACCAAATATACTCCATCATAATTTAAGTTGTTTATTTTCTCAGCTACATCATAACTGAGTCCTCTACCTACGGGATGAACTCTTTCTATTGAACTTCTTTTACTAACAAATTTATAAATGTTTAAATAATCAGTATTTAATATTTTAGCAATATCTTCTGATACTTTTTCTTTATTTTTAATTTGATTAGGAATAACTACTAAACTAGTAGTAGTTATGTTTTCAGCTAATATAATACCATTTCGGTCAGTTATTAAGCCTCGATCAGCTAAAATAGGTAAATTCCTACTCCATAAATTACTAGCAAGTTCATTTAAACTTTTAGTCTTAAATACTTGAATATAAAAAAGTCTTAAGATTATGGCTAAAAAAATTAATAATAATATTACAAAAGTTAAATATAATCTTTTCTGAATTTTGTAGTAAAACATTTTATCACCAATCAATTATATGCAAGCATAAGTTATATTAGAAAAAAATGATTAATGGTAAAATAAAAACACTATTTAATAGTTTATTTAATAGTGTTTAATTATTTAAATCAATTTCAATATGACCTATAAATACTTTTCCTTGATCATCATTTTGAGGTACTCCAGTACCTTGTAGATTAATTTCAACCTTGAATTTTTGACTTACTCTAGGCATAATTAATACTCTTTCGTATATAGATTTTGACGTTAACGGCATTGTTGTAGGTTCTAGATTTGGAGCACCATTTGTACCTTTAATTGTATATTTTAAATTGTTAGTTACAAACGTATTAGTATATACATTCCATCTTACTCCATAATATATGGGATAATCGGATAAATTTTCGACAGTAAATTCTTTAACTGGTTTTAAAACCGGAAGTCCAAAGGTTTCAGGTTGATCATCTGGTAATAATCCTCTGACATTTACAGTTATACCGTCATTATAATTTATTAATAAATATGGCGTAGAAGTTTCAATATTACTTGATCCTGTTTGGGTAGATGTTCCAGTCTTTATATCTTTGTTAAATTCTTCTGCTTTAATACACTTAACATCACAAACTCCATCTCCATTTGTATCACACATAATATCACAAAGACCATCACCATTAACATCTAAATTTAAATCTGGCACTTTATCATTATCAGTATCCATGTCAGTATCTATTATACCATCACCATCTAAATCTAAATTTATATCAGGCCATCCATCACCTTTTAAATCACAATTAATTGAGCATGATTTACCACCAGTTGCATCATTTATTAAATTATAATTGGCTTTTTCATCACCATCAGTATCAATATTAAATACCGCTCTCCGATTTCCTTTGTAATCGATATTTAAATCTGGTATATCATCATTATTTATATCAATATTAATTTCAGCTAATTTATCATTATTAATATCAATATTAATATCTGCTATTCCATCTCCATCAATATCTTTATTTAAATTTGCAATACTAAGATATGCAAAACCAGCATAGGTAGCACCAATAATAGAAAATATAAATAACCAAATAGCAAATATTATCCAACCAAAACTTATGCCTTTTTTCGGTTGAACATCAAATTTTAAAGTGAATTTTTCTCTTGAAACTTTTAAATTATAAGGGAGAAATATATAATTATCATTAACAGTCCATGTTAATTTCAAACATTTTAAAATATATTTTCTACTAATTTTAAGATTATCTTGATATATTTCTTTTAATATTTTTTCTATTTCCGTAAACTGATCTTGTTCATTTTTAATATTAAATTTAACTAAATCAATAGATTGACCAGTTCGACCCAATATCGGATTAGCTTTGGGTTCTTTTTTATTCTTATCAGCCATTTTTTCTCCCTTCCATTAATTTAAAATTATTTTAAGATAAATAATGCTTCATTCATCTTTTTATGATGATTATCAATAAAATCTTTAAATGCTAAATTAATTCCTTTTATTTGATCTTGTTTATACTTTGCTGCTAATCCTAACTCATTATTTAATAATTTTCTTAATTCAATTTCATCATTATCAAAATCTTTAGCAGTATCAAATATTATTTTTTTTAAGCCGGCATGTTTATTAGTTTCTTCATTTTCATTTCTATCTCTATCATTTAAAAAATAATAATTTAAATAATAAGTTAAAGCATAATTATTATCAAGTTTATTACTAGCTAGATCAATTGTTTCTTTATATTTTTTAAGAGGTGTTTCAACTTGATAACCTTCTAAAAATTCCCATAACTTTAAAGCATAAATAAAGTTGACATCTTTAAGTATTATATTTGTTTTTCTAATTGGTGATCTTACTGGAGTAGCATTTTTCATAGTTTTCATAAATTTACTACTCATAAAATCTTCTATAATATCAGCGATATAATTTAATTTTTCTTTTAAATCAATAGCTTTTTCACTAGATACAGTTAAGTTTTCATAATTATCTGACCTCATTAAAATTTTGATTGTAATATCTTCTTTTTCAAATTTAGTTTGTGCTTCATAATTAACTGTTTTAACTTCCTTATTAAAAGATTCTTCATCTTTATATATTAACTGACTTTGAATAAATACATTTAAATTTTTTATTAATGAATAAATAAATCTATTTTCATATAAATCAATTGTTTCTTCTTTGAATACATTTAATAATTTAAGTGGTTTTACTGTACCATCTTGATCAACTTTTTGAATTAAAGAAGTATGCTGGGCTAAATGCTTTACTGATTCTTCACTAACTTTTTTAACTTTTTCAATTCTAATTATATCTTCTTCTTGAGTAATAAAACTTCTTGGATTACGAATTATATTATCGATATAAGGA
Organism: Bacilli bacterium; assembly: GCA_028684435.1. Lineage (GTDB taxonomy): Bacteria > Bacillota_I > Bacilli_A > RF39 > UBA660 > DUUS01. Next base: position 28,000 of record JAQUFX010000001.1, on the reverse strand, counting down.
ATTGATTCATAAATTTCATCTACCCAAGAAAAATCAACTGAAACTTTTTCAACATATTTTTTAGCAGTTAATGTTGATTTTGTTTTGGATGAAAACAAATCTAAATCATCAGTTGGTACATTATTTACTAAATCTAAAAATCTTTCAGTCATAATATTACTCCTTTACTATATTGTCTTCTTAAGTCTTTCTAAGTATATAATACATTCTTTCATTATATCTTGTCCAAATGTTTGATTTAAAAAGATAATAAATCCATCTATTTCATTTCTTATATATGATAAATTTAATTGGTCAAACTTTCTTAATATCTTATGAGCAATTATATAATCAACTGCTATCATTTCGTCGCCACCACAAGCAACATAAGCAGGAATAAAATCTCTTAATTGTTTAACTATACGATTACCAAATGCAATACGGAAATGATTTATTACATAATCATCCATTTCTGATACTTTATTTAATGTTTCTTCACTAACTGGATGTTCTTCTCTTGATTTAATTAATAAATCAATAAAGTTTTTACTAGATAAATTAATTGATTCAGTATCAGGAGCTTCAAATGGAGGGATTTTTATATCTATATTTATTGGCATAGCACGGTCATAAACTTTATCAGTTATCATAAATGTTGAATCATCATTATTTATTGTTCCTATATACCACATATTAATAGGTATTTTTAAACGACCATTTTCAAGTAACTTTGGATCATTATCCCAAGTATTCGGCACTAAATCAATAACCCATTCATCAGATGAAGGAAGTTCCAATATCGAAAGCATTTCAGCAAAATAATATTCAACACGTGATATATTCATTTCATCTAACAATGTTATGTATACATTATCTATATATTTAGCTTCATACATTTTAGTTAATACTTCAGTTTCATTAAATCTTTTCGTAAATTCATTAAAATATCCAAATAACTCTGAACTATCTCGCCAAGATGGTTGGACAGGTGCTATTATAGTATTATTATTAATAAAGTTACCCCATGCATATGCTAGCGATGTTTTACCAGTACCAGATATACCTTGCAAAATTATCAATTTATTAGAAGCAAATGCTGATACAAACAATCTTATTAAAGAAATATCATAATATAATCCTAATTTAGATGCTGAATAATAAAGAAAATCTTGACATAAATTCTCTAATGATGTTATTTCAGCATATATTTTTGCTTCGTAAGTTTGCATCATATTATCTACTTGAGATAATTTAAAAAATCTACTTTCACCTTCAGATAATTTATTAATTACATTTCCATCTTCATCATATTCTATTTCACCAGAAGTAGGATCAGTCATATTAAGAAATTTTTCATTTTCACTTTTAAGTTTTATAACTTCATTATTTAAATTATCTATTTCTTCAACTAATGATTCTTGATGTTTCATTCTTTGACGATATTTTATAAAATTAGTTATTAATTTATAAATAAAGAAGAAGAATAGACCAAATAATAATAATAAACAAAGTGTAGCTATGACTACCATTACTACTCCTATGCCACTTAATTCAGTTATATATTCTTTAATAATATCAATATAAGTAAGGATATTAAATATTCTATACAATGACTTTCCTAATTCAGCAAATAAGCTTATTATGCCTCCAAAAAACGGTTCCATAAACTTCAGAAAAAATTCCCCATATATGTTCATATTTTAATCTCCTTATCTTTCAAAAATATTATATCATTATCTTTCATATATACATTTATTGTTTCTAGTATAACATTATTTGCTGCTTCAAGTTGATGTTTTTTAATAAATTCTTTACTAAAAACATATTTTTCACTCTCGTCAAAAGTGGTTATAGTTGCATTTTTATTACAATATATATAATAATCTATTTTATTTCTTTTTAATATATTAAGTAAATTATTATTTATGTCATCATAATTTATAAGTAATTTTATTTTTTTATTAATTATCTTTAATTCAAATACCGATTTTAAATCCTTAATATTTTTGTCTTTTTCAAAAAAATCTTTTTTAACAGGGATTAAGTATGTGCTTAAATCTTTTTGAACGGCCATTTCTTTTAATAAGGTAATAATTGCTAATTCAATACTTATAAAAGTGAATTGCTCATCTGTTTTTGATGTTTCATACACATTTTTAATTGGTTTTATATCATAATTTTCTAATCTTTCGATATAGTAATTATATTGAGTAATATAACAAGAAACATTTTCATTTATTCTAATATATTTATTAAATGAGTTATTATTGGTTAAAATATTAAAAAACTTTTTTTCTTTTATAGAGTTTATTTTAATTGTTTCAATTAATAATTTAGTATTTTTCTTGCCTTCATCTATTAAATAAATAAAATCTATTTTATGATATAAATTTATATATTCAATAGCTAAATTATATATATTTATTTTTTCACTTGTAAATGGATTAGTTAAACTATCTAATTTAATAACTAATTTAATAAATACAGCAATTAATATAATATCTCTTTCATTATTTTTAATATCAAGTACAATATTATTATTTATAAAATATTTAACTGTAGAATATATCTCTTTATGTAATTTATAATCATCAATATATTTATTTTCAATAAACATATTACTTAAATTATTTTTCTTATTATTTTTTAAATAAATCTCGTCTATATATATATCGCATATTTTTTCTAAAATTTCTGAGGTTCTTTTTTTACTGCCTAAGATTTTTTTGTTATCAATTGACAATATGTTAGATATTAAATACATATATTGATAAAGATTGATTTTTTTATTTTTTTTATATACACTAATCCAATCATTCATCCCTTAATAAACCTCTATTCTATAATAAATTATAACAAATCGAAGAACTTATTGCAACACAAAAAAACTAGATACTCTGATAAAATACCTAGTTTGGTTTGATGAATAGCTACAATATACATTATATTTATTTAAAAAAATAATATATATAATTGCGGAGTATTATCAGTACAACCCGGTAACTACCTATCATTTGGAGTAACACACTCTCCGAAAACAATTGTCCCGCTTACCGTAGATAAGATTTTACTTTCGTAAAACTTCATTACTAATTAAAACAAAATTAATTATCATTTATTAAATTTTTAATAATTTTAATTTTAGTAAAAATTATCTTGTTAAATTTAATAAATAAATTTTTAAAATTATTATTTCTAATAATTTTTTATGCATAACTTTTCTTATGGAAAAATTATGCAAGTCATTAATTGATTGTTCTAATTTACCTTAAGCAATTATATTATATCTATTATTTTTATAAAAATCAACCCTAAAATGAAAAAAATTGACAAATATGTCAATTTTTATATTTTTTTGTTTTAATTGCTAGGTTTTACGCCGATGTAAACATCATTAAAATTGAAATAATTAACAATGCCATAACCCCTACCCCTGTAGTTACTAACATGACCATTGTTTTACTTTCCATTTTTTCTAATCTTTCTTTATATCTTGATTCTCTAGCTTTTTGTTGTAAATTTGATATGTTACGAGAAAAAGTTAATAATTGTTCTTGTTTTCTTTCATTGCTACCTAAACTTAAACGGTATAACAACCTCATCATTCTCATTGAATCTCTTACAGGATAATCTCTTGCAAATTCCATATAGGGATTTATAGTGCTATCACCGGCATTAATTTTTTCAATTAAAGTTTTTAAGCCTTCTCTAAAAATTTTAGGAGCATCTGACACTGATTTACCTAATGCCACTGGAACAGTATAATGTTGAACTAATATTTCTAAATTTTTTAAATAATATGGAAGCATTAAATCAATCTGATGTAAATGAGCTTTATAATATTTTTTAAATGACAAATAAGATAATTTAAATACCCCATAGCCTGCTATTATACAAAATAAAATATTTGCAAAATTTAAATTAGTTATAAAAAGAAAGATCATTATTAATATTACAAATAATCCATTTCTCAATCTAATATTAAATAATTTTTCTACATCAATTGAGTCTCCATATTTGGCTTTGACATAAAAATCATAATCTTTTTCTTTTAATTTTATAAATATACTACTATTGTCAACAATAAATTTATTGGTACTAATACTGCCATTATATTCTAAAATAATATATAAAAGGACTCCTAATAGTAAAACTTCTATTAACATCGTTATTCAGCCCCCGTATCTTCATTATAAAATTTTTCACCATTTATCAAAAAGTAGGTATTTATTACTAAAATAGTATGAAGTAAAAACTGAACATACCATTCTTCTAACATTTTTATATAATTATCACTACCTAATAGAAATTGAGTTAACATAACTAAAAAATATAAGGCAAAACCAAATGTCAAAAATTTCTTATGAAAGGTTGCTCTATCCATTTTATCTCTATATACACCTTCAACGAGCATATCAATATCTAAAAGCATATTCTCTAAAGATTCACCTGAATCTTTAGCTCCTTCTTTAGTTATTTGCAAAAATAATTGGTGCATATTTTTAACCATATAATAGGGATATTTATTATCAAAATATTGAATAGATTCATCTATTGTACCATTTTGATAAGATAATTCTATCATTAATTTGACATCATCTAATACTGGACTTTCTAATACTCCTGATTCAGCTACTCCTTCTAGTGCTCTAACAAAACTTTGAGTTGTATTAAACTCCATAATAACATTAGTTGTATATACTTGTATTTGTTCAAATATGTACTCACTATATACTCTTTGGCATCTTAAATATGCTAAAAAAGGTATAAAAGCTATTGCAGCTAAACCATAAAATATTGCCCATATTATACTTTGAAAATATAAAAAACCTACTACGGCTCCAAAGAAACCAAATATAACAATTTGAGAAATATATTCTTTCATAGTATATTCTTGACCTAATTCTTTTGTTTTTTCTCGGACCATTTGAAAACTATAAGGTGCATATTTACCATAAATATTTCCTAATTCATTCATAAGAAATTTATAAAAATTATCGCCGGTATTTTTTCGATAAGTTAATACAAATATTGCTATTAATAATAAAACAAGTAATTCCACTTTTGCACCTCCATTTTATACTATGAATTCATTTTAACTTCTTTTTGACTTCCATCATTTTCACTGCCTAATTTAAATGTATCATTAGGAAGAATTACTCCTTGAATAGATAAATATTCAAGTAAATATTTAGTAGGATTTTTCATAAAGAAGGTTCCATCCATCATTTTTTTATAAATAATATTTTTACGAGCAATATTATTTTCGTCGACATAGAATTCGCAAACTTCCATTATTTCCCGATGAAAATTACCTAATTCTTTACTCATATATCCTTTTACATATACTCCAAGTTGAACATACCTATGAATTGAAGATAAAAATTGCTCAATATCTTGATCTCCTTCAAGTAATGAATACATTCTCATTGGTATACTTTCAGCTTTATCGGAATGAATAGTAGATAAAATATTATGACCTGATGAAATCGAATTACGAACTGCCATTACTGCTTCGGCACTACGTACTTCAGATAATAAAATCCACCTTGGATTTTGTCTCATACAAGTAACAAGAACATCAGTATAAGAAGCAATATTATTTGTTTTCATTGCCACTATATCTCGATGGGGATATATTCTATCAAGATGAAGTTCTAATGTATCTTCAATTGTAATAAGTTTTTCATTTTCTTTAGTATGACTTGCTAGATATTTAACAAGTTCTGTTTTACCTGAACCAGTTTCACCACTGACAATAATGTTACAATGCCCTTCAACACATTTAATAAGAAAATCATGAACTTGCAATGTAACATATTTTTCATCTAATAATTTTTCTTTTTTTAATCTTATTTTTGCTGGAGTTTTACGAATAACACAAGCTATTCCATTTGTTGCAATTGAATCATGAACAAAATTTAAACGAAGTTCAGCGCTTTCAGCATCTAAAAATGGATGAGCCATATTAAATGTTTTTCCCATTACATTTGAACACTGAAAAGCAAGCTTTTCCATTAAAGCATTATTAATCTCTGGTCTTGGAACTTGATAAACCCCTTTATCGAGAGTTTTAAGCCATACTTGGCCACTATTACTGTATGAAACATCAGTAATATTATCATCGTTAATAAATTCATTTAATGGACCAAAATCTAATTGCGAAAAAATTGCATCTGTCATTTTTGGGCCTCCTTTTTATTCTTAAACTTTATTCTGTTACTTCTATTGATTCTGTATCGATTGGATTAGTTCCAACATTTTGTCTAGCATCAACCGCTTTTGAATTTATAAAAGCTTTTATTTCTTCACTAGTAATAACTGTATCAGTAGGATTTTCACTATAATCTTTATTTCTTGGAACTGGTATTATTTCAATATTATTGGTATTTATAAAACCTGATTTTCTTAAAAGTAAATAATAATCATCTGGTACAGCAAATAGTAATTCTGCAGGATCTCCATCCGAAGATGATGAAAAGACATGTTCTCCAGCCGAGTCTTTTACAGCTAAAACTTTTATACTTTCGATAAATTTACCAAACATCACAAAATTATTATCATTTACAGCTTTAAAATATAAATCAATATAATCATCAGGCATTATAGAATTACCATAAGTACTATGTAAATCTACTGCTAGACTATATAAAGTGTATCCTTCTGGTATATCCTTTATAACCGAATTAGGTAATTCTTCTTCTAACATTAATTGCGAACTATAAAATAGTCCCCCTTTAGGAATTGTTGTATCATACCTAACATATTTTCCTCTTACTTGGGCTTGATTAGTAATTAGATTATCGGTTGTTTCAACCATATTTTTAGAAACTTTAACTGTTCCTATTTTCTCATCAGTAATAAGCTCATTACCAAGTATTTCTTCTTTAGCAAAAGGAACAGTTTGAGGTTCAATCGCTTGATTTACTCTCCAGTTATAACCAAAATATATTACCCCTATTCCAATTAAAACGCCTAAAATTGTAACCGTATTTTTATTACCTAAAAATCTTTTTATCGATATCCCTATATTCCCCATTTTTATTCCTCCTCATTTAATACTTCAATAATTGAATCTATTTTATTAACAACACCAAATTCTCCTGCATCAGACATAATGGCATATTCTTGAGTGCTAGTTGTAACTTTAACGCTAACCTTAGGTGGAGCTTCATAGATATCATAAAAATCAATTTTATAAGTTTTATTAATATTTACTGTTTCTGAAAATCTCCTTAAAAAGTTTTCAACAAATTTTTCTTTAATAATTCTAACTTCACCATATAATCTATAATGAGCTAAATCTAATGATTCAGCCATAGCTGCTTCAGTTACTTCCTTTAGTAAATAATAGTCTTGTTCGCTTGTAGTTGTATAATTTTGTAATAACATCATTACAGATATTATAAATAAACCTAAAACCACAAGCCAGTAGCCCCATAAACTTTCTTTCATTTATTATTCACATCCTTTTATGGCCAATCAGTTAGAATTTCTGTTTCGGGAGGATATCCTCCATAATCTGATATTTTACCACTAGTCCAAGCACCATTTATAAAATATTTCCATTTATTATTTCTAGTATCAGTTAGTATATCTTCAGTATTAGATTTTTTCGCCCACAAAGTAAGAAAATCACTTTCACATTCTTTACCATTTTTACATTTTAATTGAAAATTAGTATATTTATTATCTTTATTATGTTTTTTCATTTCATTCATATCACTAGGATCTAACGTAAATGAATATTCTAAATATTTTTTAGTTTTATCATTATAAATTTTATCACCTAATGATTCAACAGATCCTTTAGCTTGATTACCTTTATTTGATGTCCAATTAGTATTAGTACGATTATTAGGATTAATATTATTGATTGAAACAGTGCGATAAAAGAATTGAGCTTCAAAATTAGGATCAGTACAATCTAGACAATCTCTTTGATATAATACTTCTTTATTGTCATAAAAGCATTTACTTGCAAATAATTCAGTATTTACTTTATCTTCATGATCTAAATATTTATCTTTATTTTTATCTATATAATCATCAACAGAATTTTGAACATTTGATTTTAATTTTGGTTTATCAGATGGATCTTTCATTAAATGACCAATATCTTCTATTTCAAACCATGTTTCATATACACCTTCATAATTTGTTATTTCAACATTAAATACATATCCAACATCTATGACACTTGTTCCTTCTTTTTTCTCTTTTGATGTTATATATTTACCTGATGGGACTAAACTATAATAATAGGTTGATGGCTTATAAAATAATTCTTGGGTATAACCTATTTGATAATCGATATTATTATCATAAGGGAAAGATTTACTAACTTTAGAGCTACCTCCACCGTACCAAAATGAATATGGTTTTATGTTTTCAGTTCCTTTAAGTGAGCCATTAATTAACTGAGGATTTTTACTTACTCCTTCCCAATATTTAACATTTTCTTTAGAAATTTCCATAGGTACAGTTTCAGTTATAGTTTCTGAAGAGTTAGAATCACTTAAAGCATTTACTTTTTGTTTATAATAAAATGTTAATTCAGGAGATAATTGATATTTCCAATCATCTTTAATATTAGTTTTCGCTTCACATTCTTCTTTATATTTTTCTAAATTTTCTCTTTTAGACTTCGCTTGTCTATAATCATTTTCTTTTCCCGGAACATTTGTGTGTGGTCTAGGTGATCCAGAACATGGTGTATAAGTCTCCCAACTCGAATATTCTCGTGATTGAGTATTTCCATTTGCGAAATAATATATTCCTTTAGATGTTCCAGAATAATATGTATAATCTGCCTCACATGTTTCTGGTTCTTCCTCAGTTCCGCATTCATAAGTACATACCTTATCTTCTGGATTAGAATAAGCGACAGCAACAGAATCAGCTAAGTTAAGTTCATGTTGCCATAAAGTATATGTGATTTTTTCAATTTCTATTGCTTTTTCATAATCTTCAAACCATCTATTCACATCTGTATGGAAATCAGCATAAATTTCCCCATTTACTTTAGGTTGTAAAAAATTATTAGTACCGATTTCGCGAAATACAAAAAATCGCCCACCGGTTGACTCAGCAGTTCCCGGATAATATATATCTTGTTTTTCACTAGTATACATTTTGCAATAATCATTTTGGCGAGATATATTATCTTCTGAATATACATTATCAATATTATTATCATATTTAGTTAACATGTTTTTTAAGGTATTAAGAGAATAAGATTTTTTAATATACATGTCTTCTGCCCCGATAACTTGATTCATTATCTTGTCAATTGTAGTTTGATATACATAAGAGTGAGACATTTCATTAGTTTCATTATTACATACATCTTCTAAATGAATTACATCACCAGTAGAACAATTTTCTAAATAATATTCTTTTGCATCCTTATCTTTTAAATAATCATATTCTACATTACAACATCCTGTTTTTAGATATTGAAGTTCACTCATCGAGGTGCCACCATAAGAATATTTTTGAACTCCACCAGTAACTTCAGCTTCACACATAGATGGTATAGATATATTTATTTTTACATTAGCAGTTTGAGGAGTTTCAGGCATTAATACAATCATTCTTTGTCTTGTTTGATTAGTATTTGAATATCTTAAAGCGGCTAAATTATCAATATCTAAAATATGATATTTTTCATATTCAATAATAACTTTTGTTGCACTTTCATCTAAAAAGTTAGTTTTATCTCCTTTTACTATTACTTTAAATTCATATTTATCATCAGTTATATTTGGTATTAAATTTGTATTAATTGGAGTTGCACTTTCTAAACTACAATTTAATTTTTCATTTTCACATTTTACGGATTTTATTTTAAAGCTAGGATTAGTAATTGCATAAGTAGTATTAGTAAACTTACTTAATCCTTTTACTATTACTGGTATTGTTTGAGTAAAATTATTACCAACATATTCAGTAGTTATTTCTTCATTTTTAGAACTAAAATCAATTTTAATCTGAACTGGTTCAGTACTGCTTAATGCAGCAGTATACCATTTTTTAAGAATTGGATAATAAACAGCATCTTCTTTTAATTTTTTACCTGGAGGATTTAAACCATCTAATTGTTTAACTACATTTTGATATGCTAATAAATTATTAATAAGATATTGTGATGATCCCCCTTGCATATAATAGTTAAATTTAATTGTAATTGCTCTCATAACTACATTTATCATTTGTAAATATCGATTATAAGCTGCTTCTTTAGAATTGCCTTCATTCATTAAGTATATTACTTCATTAATATAAGCACCATAAACTTTAGCAATAGCACGATCATAATTTGAACTACTTACATTAAATGGTCTAGCAATACCATATAATTGATCTCCCGGAGCATTATAATTAGCATCAATACAAAACATCATTTGATTTCTATCAATAACAAAACCTGAATAACTATTAATAAGAGCTGATGAACCATCAGTAAATTTTATTGGTTGCTCTGCAATAGCTGAACCATTTATTTTAACAGGTGTAATTTGACAATAACCATAAGAATCTGTATCTTTCCCAGCACATATTCCCGTATTAGCATTAACTTCTACAGTAATAAATGCTAAACTTAATAATAAAAATATTCCATATTTTAATTGTTTCATAGGGCTCTCCTTTTTTTAACAATTATATACCCTACAACTGCCCCACTTATTACAATAGTACCAATTATTAAATAAATATAATTATCAATTATAAAATCTGATATACCCTCTTTATTATTCTTTTCTTTTACTTTTACTGTTGATTTTTGCATTGCTTGAACTTTTTCATAAAGACCATTTTCAGTAAGATTTAATTCCTCTGTTATATATTTTTGACAAAAATCAGTATCTTCTAAGCCTTTACATATTCCATATTGAGAATACATATTAATTTTTGGTTTTGTAAAAACAAAAGTTTTTAATATTTCTCCTCGGCACCCTTCTAAGTTTGAATAAATATTATAGGTATATTTTATAATATCAGAAGTATTATTAGCTTCAAATGTATATACCCCTTTTGTTGCTTCATCATAATGAATACTTACTTCTTCACTATCAACATCATTAGTTTGAATAATATAAACATCATCTAAAATATTATAAATACTAATAATAAATTTAGTGTTTATTTGTTCTTCAATTGATTTTTCTCCCGTATCAGGATTAGTAAATTCATATTTCTCTTTTGTTTCATCTATTTTATAATTTGCAGTAATTTTTCCTGCTATATCATTTAGATTTGCTTTCTCTTCATATGTACATGTAGTGTTTACTGCAAACACTTTTATATTGCTTATAAATAAAGTAATTAATACGATAAATACTATTTTATATATCTTACTCATATCTACACTCCTTCATTATTATGTACAGTATATCATAATCTTTTTTTTTTTAAAACATTATTATGAAAAATTATGATAAAATCATTTTATAAATAAAATATAAAATTAATAATTGATTTATTTATAAGGAGGTCCAATGAAAAAAAAAGAAAAAAAAAGAATTATTAGAAAAATAATTTATTTATTAATAGTATTATTAACGATTGCTATTTTATATAGTACTTCAATTAAGACTTTAAATATCAAAGAATATGCAATCATAAATAATAAAATAAATATTAACCATCATGGTTTAAAAATAGTACATTTTTCTGATATGCATTATGGAACAACTATAAAATTAAATGATTTAAAAAAAATTGTTAGTGAAATCAATTTATTAAATCCGGATATTATAGTTTTTACTGGTGATTTAATTGATAAACATTATATAATGAAAAATAATGAGATAAATGATTTTTTAAAAGAATTTAATAAGGTAAAAGCTAATATTGCTTATTATTTAATTAAAGGCAATCATGATTATAGTGAAACTTTTAATAAATTAATTGATAATACTTCTTTTAAGGTTTTAAAAAATGAATTGATTACTTTTTATTATCAAGATAATACTCCTATAAATATTATTGGACTTGAAAGTAAACTGAAAAATAAAATAGATATTTCAAAAGCATTTGCGAATTATAATAAAGACTATTACACTATTTTACTAATTCATGAACCCGATGTAATATTAGATATTGAACAAAAAGTTGATTTAGTTTTAGCTGGTCATTCTCATAATGGTCAAATCAGAATTCCTTTTATAGGAACCATATATACCCCCGAGGGAGCTAAAACATATTATGATGAAAAGTATAAAATAGATAATACTGATATATATATTTCAAGTGGTCTTGGTACTAGTAAATACCCTATTAGATTATTTAACTCACCTTCATTTAATTTTTATCGTTTATATAATAACTAACACAAATAAGCTCTTTTCATATAATAAAATGAAAGGAGCTTTTATTATGTATTATTCAAATATTCCAAATAATAATGGAGATAGATATTTTCTAGTACCTTTTCTTTTAGGTGGTTTAGGAGGAGCTGCTATTGCTTCAGCTGCTAGACCTAGACCTGTTTATGTTAATCCTCCAGTATATTATCCTTCCTACTATCCTTATGGATACAATTATTATGGTGGTTATAATTATAATCCTTATTATTATCGTTAATAAGTATCATTTGATGCTTTTTTTACATTAATAACTAAACCAATAAGAATCATATAAGAAAGTAAACTACTTCCCCCATAACTAATAAATGGTAAGGTTATTCCGATAATAGGTAACAATCCTATATTCATTAATACATTAATTGAAAACTGAATCATTAATATCAAAATAATAGGTAATATTAAATCTTTGTTTATATAATATTTATTAATAATTAAATATATAAAATAAAAATATATTGTTAAGAATATAACTCCACCTGCTAAACCTATATTATTAACAAGTAAAGTAAAAGCAAAATCAGTTGGAGCTTCAGGAAAATATTCAGGGATATTCCTAATTCCTCTTCCCAATAAACCTGATGATCCAATAGAAATTAAAGCTTTATTTATTTGATAACCCTCCCCTTTAATAAATTCGGTTATACGATCCATTCGATAGAAAAATGAAGTCCCAAATATATTTATAAAAGTATTTTGAAAAAAATAATACAATATAAAAAAAGAAATAATTACCAAAACAATTAAAATAACACTTAATATATACCACCATTTATCTAAATTTCTCGATATTAAAAATGATATATAAATAATTATATAAATTACTATAGCTCCAGTATCAGGTTCTAAAAAGGTTAGTATACTAGGTATTAATATTATTAATGAAATAAGCAAAATATATTTTAAGTTACTATAGTAAGTATATTTTTTACTAAATGAATATAAATATATTATCAAAATAACTTTAACTAATTCACTTGGTTGAAAATTAATAAAACCTAAGCTTAGCCATGAAGTACTTCCATTAACATTAACTCCCCAGAATAAGGTAATTATTAATAATAAATTACCAAATAAGTATAACCAAAAGCTATATTTAAAAAGATAATTAAGATTAATTTTACTCATAATAAAAATAATAATAAAACCTATTGCATACCATATTAATTGTTTAATAAAATAATTATCATATTCTATCATTATATATTTAGCGCTATAATTATTAATTAAACTAAAAATCATTAATAAAATAAGTATAAATATAAGGGGGATATTTTTTTTCATATTATTATTTTTATCTCATTTAAGCTTTATATACATATAATATTATAAGTGGAGGGATAAGGATGAATTTACCAGAAATATTTAAAAATAAAATAGATGAAAACATCAAAAACTCTCAATATACATTTTATGGTTTATCAAATAGAAGTATTAATGATATAAGTTTAAATCAATTACCTATTGATGCTATAATTGAAACTAAAGATCACATCTTTAATGCTAAAATAATTGCCAAAACAAATAATTATTTAATAACTGACAAAAAAGAAATTGTTTATATCCCGGATTGTATAAACATTAAAAAAAAGTAGACCACTATTATTATTTGTGTCTACTTTTTACTTTATCATTTCATAATTTTTTTTTACTGCATTTTAATTTAAAAATAATAAATATGTTAAAAATGCGATATAAATAAAACTAACTATGATACCATTTATCATTGTTGTTTTATCTTTCTTACCTATTCCAATAGCCATAGTTATAAATAACCCGCCAATTAAACCACCTATATGAGCAGCATTATCGATCATAGGAATCGTAAATCCAATTAATAAGTTAATCAATATAACTGGCACGATTTGACTTGTTAAAACACTACCAAAATATATCCTATAATGATAACCAAAATATAATAAGCATCCTAATAAACCAAATAAAGCCCCAGATGCCCCAACGCTATTACCTTGTGTAATAACTGCTGACATTAAACTAGCTACTATAGCTGAACCAAAATAAACAATTAAAAATTTTCTTTTCCCTAAAAAGGTTTCTACTTGAGTACCTATAATGTGTAAAGAATACATATTTACTAGTAAATGAAAAACATTAGCATGTAAAAAAGCTGCCGTAAACAATCTCCAGTATTCACCCATTTTAACTAAATCAGAATTAAGAAAAAATAAATTAAAAACATTAGGATACATAGTACTAAAAATAAACATAATAACATTTATAATAATTAAAATTTTAGTAACTATTATCTTTTTAGGTTTGAAAATATTATCATAAGTAATATTATTTTTTTCAGTTTTTTTATTTATATCATTAGTTATATTAACAATTAATTCAACATTATTTTCTTTACTTAATGTAAAGGTTTTTAATTTCGGAAATAATTTTGAAATTCCATTATCATTTCTAACATCTTTTAAAGTTTTAATTTTAAAGGTATCAATATTTTTATCATTTTGAATATTTATTTCTTCATTTAAATCCAGTAAAATATTTAAAATATTAACTTTAAAAGATAAAGTTTTTTTCTTTACTTGTTTAGCTATACTTTTTACTTTATAATTATCGAAAATTAATTGATCTTTATTATGTATATAATTAGAATTAATCCGAATTATACGATATTGAGCTTCTAAATTTTCAAGCCAGATTTCATTTTTAACACCATTTATAATAATTGGTTGATAATTTTCTTCAGTAACAAAATAATGAACTAATCTCATAATTATTTCATCTTTTGTATTAACGGTTATACTCATACTATATTCTCCTTTTGCATATATTATTTTATAACAAAGTTCTAGTTATGTAAAGGGTGATAATATTATAAAAAATTCTTTTTCAATGACTATTATTTTCTTTTTATATTTCACTTCTTTTTTATTTTTTCCACTTCATAACTATTTAAATACATTAAATTTGCCTTGGTTGATGCCTAATATATTTATTTATTATTTAGGTTGGATTGTTTCTTTTGTTCTAATTACAACCAGTATCTTTACTATTATAAAATATGAAAATATTAATAATAATTACATATTTGCTTTATTAATAAATTTAATATTAAGCTGGCTATATAGTTTTATAATTTATGATTTTAATAATATATTATTATTCTTAATATCAATAATAGTTATATTCATAAGCGCAATATATTTATTTATTCAAACTAATAAAATTAATAATAATTTATCATATGTAATAATATTTTATCTATTTTGGCTTATTTATAATATTATACTATTTACTATTA
Organism: Bacilli bacterium; assembly: GCA_028684435.1. GTDB lineage: Bacteria > Bacillota_I > Bacilli_A > RF39 > UBA660 > DUUS01. Next base: position 12,382 of record JAQUFX010000001.1, on the reverse strand, counting down.
TTTGGTTTCTAAATTAATTAAAAAATCATTAAATTCTTTTGGTAAAGGACACTCAAAAATTAAGCGTTCTTTTGTAACAGGATGAATAAATTCTAATTTACTTGAATGCAAATACTGGCCAAAAGATGTACTTTTATTTTTGGTATATACTGGATCATTAAATACTGGATACCCTATATATCTAGCATGCACTCTTATTTGATGAGTTCGTCCAGTTTCTAATTTGAAATTTACTAAAGTATAACCTTGATATCTTTTTAGTACTGATAAATGAGTAATAGCTTTTTTAGCATTAATATTAGTTACATTCATTTTCATGCGATCATGAACATCTCTTCCAATTGGAGCATCAATTGTAGCCGTATCTGTTTTTAATTCTCCAATTAATAGAGCAATATATTCGCGGGTTATAGTTTTATTTTTAAATTTGGCCGCTAATAATTCATGAACTTTATCATTTTTAGCAATTAATATTAATCCACTAGTATCTTTATCAATTCGGTGAACAATGCCTGGTCTTACTTCATCTCTACTTAATTTATTAGTATGATTAAGTAAAGCATTAACTAAAGTACCTGATTTGTTGCCATTACCAGGATGAACTACCATTCCTGAAGGTTTATTAATAACAATTAAATCTTGATCTTCAAAGACAATATCTAATTTTATTTCTTCTGGTTCTAAATGATGATTTTTGATAAATCCATCCTTAATAATTATAATATCGCCATTTTGAAGTAAATGTTTGGCTTTAATATTATTATTATTTACTAATATATATCCTCCTTCAATCATTTTTTGGATTAAAGCACGGGAATATTCAGTAATATTACTTAAATATTTATCAATTCTAATATTATTTTGATTTACTACTATTTGCATTGTCTTCTCCTTTATAAATTGCTATTATTAATAAAATTGCTCCCAAAAAGATAAATGTATCTCCTAAATTAAAGACCGGAAAATTATATCCAAAGATCTTAAAATCTAAAAAATCTCTAATATAACCTAGAAATAATCGATCAATTAAATTTCCTAATATTCCACCTAATAAAAAACTGAAAGCAATTTCGTTTCTTTTATTTATTTTAAATGTATTTATATATCTATATACAATAAAAACAGTTAATAATGTAAATATAATTAATAACCAAATTTTATTATTTAATATTCCAAAAGCAGCTCCATAATTATTTACATAAGTAATATGAAAAAAATTGTTAATAATAGTAAATGAATCATTGATACTTAAATATAAATCAATTAATATTTTCGAAATTTGATCTAAAAATAAAATTATACTGGCAGAAATTAATATTTTCTTATTCATAATTACCTCATTATTATTTTATCATTAAAAAGAAATTAAAAAAAGATGAATTATTTAATTGATAAATCAACTAATATTACATCACTTCCAATAGTAACTATTTGTTTAAAGGTAATATTTACTTCGTTACCATAACTTATTTTTCTCATTAATTTAGCTGATTCAACTATTAAACTATTAATATAACCTTCTTTAGTTACATCTATATCGACAATTTTACCTAACCTAGCTCCATTTATAATATTAACTATATCTTTTCTTTGAAGATCGCTCATTAACATATTACCACCAATTAATTATATGGTAATAAACTTATATTATTTCATTAAGCGTTTGACATTCTTGATAGCATTTTTTTCTATTCTTGATACTTGGGCTTGTGAAACACCTAAGTCATCTGCTATTTCCATTTGGGTTTTGCCATAAATATATCTAGCATAAAGGACACTTGATTCTCTTTCATTAATTTTATTTAATGCTCTTTGTAAACTTATTGAATCATCTTTATCAACTTTTTCTTTTTTATCAGGTAATTGATCAAGTAAATATATTGTATCTCCCCCATCATTATATATCGGACTAAAGATACTAATTGGAGTAATTAAACTTTCTAAAGCTGAAGATAATTCATATTCAGTTATTCCTAAATAATTACATATATCATCATAAGTTGGTTCAATACCATGTTCGAGTAAATATTTATCTTTATACTTTAATATTTGATAAGCATTATCTCTAATACTGCGACTAATTCTTACAACACTGGAATCTCTAATATATCTTTTTACTTCTCCCAATATAAGAGGAACAGCATAGGTTGAAAACATGACATTATAATCAAGAGAAAAATTATCAACTGCTTTAATTAAACCAATACATCCAATTTGGAATAAATCATTCATATCATATTTACCATTATTATATTTTTTAATAATACTGAGAACTAATTTTAAATTACCATTTATTAATTCTTCTTTGGCATTATTATTACCATTTTGAAATTTTTTAAATAAGACATTCATTTCATCTTTTTTCAGTACTTTTAAATTATTAGTATCAATTCCTATTATATCTACTTTATATTTACTCAAATAAAAAACTCCTTCCAAAGTTATCTTGGTTTTAAGGAGCTTTTTTTATTCAGATTATCTACTTTCTAATAATGACTTAACTTTTTTAATAACCTTTTTTTCGATTCTCGATATATAAGACTGACTTATTCCTAACATTTCAGCTACTTCTTTTTGGGTGTAATCATCAGTATTATTTAAACCATATCTTAAAGTCATAATGATTTTTTCTCTCTCGGTAAGTAAATTTAGTTCTTTTTCTAAACTTTCTTTATCAGTTTTTTCTTCAAAGCTTTTATAAACAATATCTTCTTCGGTACCTAAAATATCTTCTAAATGAAGTTCATTTCCTTCTGTATCGAAATTAATAGCATCTTCAAAACTAATTTCAGATTTTCTGCGTTTATTTTTTCTAATAAACATTAATATTTCATTAGTAATACATCGACTTGAATAAGTTGCTAATTTAATGTTTTTATCTGGTTTGTAAGTTTGAATACCTTTAATTAAACCAATTGAGCCAATACTTACTAAATCTTCAATATCATAACCCGTACTTTCATATTTTTTAGCTAAAAAAACAACTAATCTTAAATTATGTTCAATAAGTTTATCTCTAGCTAGCTGGTCTCCTTCTTTAAATCTTATAATATAATTTAATTCTTCTTCTTTTGATAAAGGGGGAGGGAGAATATCAGTACTACCGACAAATAATAATTCACTTCTTATTTTAAATACTTTACATAACCATAATAATATCTTTTTCATATTAACTACCATATAGATCGTAAAACGACCTTCTCAAAAAGGAATGGGATTTACTCCTTTTTGACTTTTCCTTTCTATTTATTTATAATATTACCCAAGAGCAAACAGCATAATTTTAATTTAAATTAACATGTTAAAACATGGTAATAACGGTGTTCATTTTTTTGTGTCTTATTTTTATGTTTTATATCTCACACTACCTCCGTATTTAAAACTATTTTTATGCCATTTAAATTAACATCAGCTAAACCAATTAAGACTTTTTTAGTAATTTTTTCATTTATTTTAACTTTATCCGGTTTAAATACTTTAAGCATACCTTTATATCCAACTGAATTATAAGGGACTAAAAAAGTATTGACTTCTTTTTTAATAAGATCTTTATTAATTAATATAATTGGTCTTCCAAAGTAAGGATCTTTTATTTTATTACCAGTATCTAAAAAACCAGTACCAGTTATTTTTATTCCTTTATAATATATGTCAACATCATAAGTTTCAGAATAAATATTTTGATAACTTTTTTGATATTGTAAATATTTATAAATTATTATTGGACTAATAATACATAAAATAATTATATTAATTTTAAAACCACTTTCTGAAAAAACTAAACCATTATTAACTAAAGCTATTTGATTATTAAGAAGAAAAATTGTTCCTCCTAATATTATTCCTAATATATAAAGCCATATAATATTATCTTTAAAATAATTAAATGTTTCATATTTAAAAGCTATAATAACCATTAATATACTAATAAACAGTTTAAATATTAATAACATAAAATTATTATTAATATAAAATAATAACAAGGTTGATATACTCCCTAATATAGATGCTATAATTATTCTTTTAAATTTTGCTTTTCTTTTTAAAAGTAAATCGACACTAATAAGAAGTAATAAATCAATAATAAAATTAATTAATATTACTAAATCAATATAAATAATAATAGGCATCACCTAAATTTATTATAAAAAAAAGACACCGTATTTTGTGTCATATTTTCTTATATATTATAAATTTTCGCGATCTCTTAAAAATGGTGGGATATCAAAATCTGTTTCATCATCAATAATTGATCTTGGTCTTTCTTCTATTTTACTTATGGTATCATGATCATCATCAAATCCAGTTGCAATTACAGTTACAATTACCTCATCAGTTAAGTTTTCATTTATTACTGCTCCAAAGATAATATTTATTTCCGTATTAGCTGATTGTCTTACTACTTCAACAGCATCTTCGACTTCAAATAATGCTAAGTTTATTCCTCCAGTTACATTTACAATCGCATCTTTTGCTCCACTTACACTCGTTTCTAAAAGTGGTGACGATACAGCTTGTTTAGCAGCTTCAACAGCTCTATTTTCTCCAACTCCTAAACCAATACCAATTAAGGCGTTACCTCTTTTTTCCATAACAGCTTTAACATCAGCAAAGTCTAAGTTAACTAAACCAGATACTGCTATTAAATCACTTATAGATTGAACCCCTCTATGAAGAACATTATCTACTTCCTTAAAGGCATCTAGCATTGGAGTTGCTTTATCAATTATATCTCTTAATCTATCATTAGGAATAACTATTAATGTATCAACATGTTTTCTTAATTCATCTATACCTATTACTGCTTGTTCAGTTCTTTTCTTTCCTTCAAATCTAAAAGGCTTAGTTACGATGCCTACTGTTAGAGCTCCTAAATCTTGTGCTATTTCAGCAATAATTGGTGCTGCACCAGTACCAGTTCCTCCACCCATACCACAAGTAACAAAAATCATATCTGCTCCTTTTAAAGCTTCTTTAATTTCTTCTTTACTTTCAAGAGCAGCTTCACGGCCTACTTCAGGGTTAGCACCAGCACCAAGTCCTCCAGTCATGGATTCTCCCATTTGTAATTTATTAGTAGCTTTAGAAGCATTTAATACTTGCAAGTCAGTATTAGCTACAATAAATTCGACTCCTTTAACACCAGATTCAATCATGCGATTAACGGCATTACATCCGCCACCGCCAACTCCTATTACTTTAATTTTTGCAATTTGATCCATTTCTAATCCAAACACTGTAATCTCTCCTTAATTATCAAAAAAATATCCAAATACTTTTCCTAATATTGAATCATTTAGTCCCGATATTTTAGAATCGGTATTACACATTAATTCACTATCAATATTACCTACAGTTGAATACTTCCTATGTCTTAATCTAAGCTTATCTTTAAAATATTCTATCATTCCAATACATACACTATATTTATTATTACGAACACCTAAATTGTTTATTATTCCTATTTGAGCGGTGTCTCCAAATAAAGATGTTAAAGAAATGTTAAAATCTTTTAATTCCGTTAAGCCTCCTGTTATAATTATATAACTAATTTTCTTTTTTGTTAAGTGGTTAATTGAAGTTTTAACTAATTTTAGTATTTCCATGACTCTACTAGAGACAATTTCCGTTAATTCATACTGATTTATATCCAGTTTTTCTCCTGCTCTATTAGTTAATGTCATCTTTTCTTTAGGGTTTGCTCTTCTAATATTAGCAAGGGCTAAATTTTCTTTTAATATATTAGCATCTTTTCTTTTTACTTTATAAATAAAAGAAATATCTTTATTTATGTTTGCTCCTCCCACTGGAAGGACTTCATTATTTATATATATTCCTTTACTAAAAACACTAACTTGAGTTTTAGAATGACCTATATTAACTATAATACCAGTTTTACTATCTAAATAATCATTTCTAAAATTATAATAATCTACTAAACCAGTTGATGTTATATCTATTACTTCTAAACCACATTTTTCAATAATCGATATAATATCATAAACTTCTCTTTTAGTAGCAGTTACTAAGACTGTTTTAGTGCTTATATTTTTACCTTTTTTATTAAACGGATCTTTAGTTTCATTATCTCCAACTCTAAAATAAATAGGAATCGCACTAATTAATTCATTATTAATATTTATTTTATTATAAGCAGTATTCTTAATTACTTTTAGTATATCTTGACTTGAAACAGTTAAATCTTCATTCTTAATAGACAAAGTAGCATCACTAATTACAAAATCATTTAAATATGTAGGTATATTAACAATCATCTTTTTAAGTTTAAAATTTAATTTTCGATGCGCTTGATCAATAATTTTTTTAATAGCTTTTATAAGATCATATTCATTTATAATATTATAATTTTCAAAACCAATGGTAGTTTCTTCTAAAGCACACAAAATATTAAAATCATTATTTAAATATTCTCCGACTACTAATTTAATTTTATCGGTTCCAATGTCAATACTACTAATAATTTCTCTCATATATTCCCTCTTATTTTTACATTTTAAATTATACTATAGATAATAATTTATTTCAATTGTAACCAAAATGATAAAAATTAAAAAAAATGTCTTATTAGGTGTCAAAAAGATAAGAGAGTGTATAATAATAGTAATTATATATGTTATAATTTAGTTAGGTGAAATGCAGTGAAATTAAGAATAATAATATTACTAAATAAATTAATTACCTTAGTATGCAGGTTATTAGGTAGAAATGCTAGTGTTTTTCCAGCAAGTTTAGTATTAAAACTAGATAATAATATATTAGAAAAAATAAAATATCCTAAATATGTTATTGGTATTACTGGATCATCAGGTAAAGGTTCTACTACCAGTTTAATAGCCCATATATTAAAAGAAAATAATTATAAGGTAGTATGGAATAAGTCAGGAAGTAATTTATTAAATGGAATAGCCACCTTAATACTAAATAATAGTAGTATATTAACAACTAAAATAAAAGCTGATATTTTACTTTTAGAATTAGATGAATCATTTATTAGAGAAATTTTTAAAAAAAGTACTTTAACTCATTTAATAGTTACTAATATTACTAGAGATCAACCTGCTAGAAATAGCACACCAGAATCTATTTTTAATAAAATATTAACATCAATTACTAACGATACTCATTTAATATTAAATGGCGATGATTCTTTAGTAAATCAAATGACCTTAAAACATAAAGGGAAAATAACCACTTATGGATTAGATAAAACAATTTATAGTATAAATACACCAATAAGCAATAATATTGATGCAGCTTACTGCCCAGTATGTAATAAAAAATTAAATTATAGGTTTTATCACTATGGACATTTAGGAAATTATAAATGTTATAATTGTAATTATCAAAGAAAATTAGATTATAAAGGGAAAAAGGTAAATTTAAACTTCTCAGAAATAATTATAGATAATAATAAAGTCCATTTAAATACAAATGTATTATTTGCAGCCTATTATACTTTAGCAGCTTATACTTTATGTAAAATAATAGGTTTAAAAGAGGAATATATATTAAAATCACTTAATGAAAATATATCTAAACCAAAAAGAATGCAAAACTTAAAACTAGATAATCGTGAAGTTATTATGCTTGAATCAAAAAATGAAAATAATTTGAGTTATTTACAAAGTTTAAATATAATTAATCAATATGAGAACAATAAAACTATTATTTTAGGTTTTAATAATGTATCAAGACGTTATAAATATAATGATTTATCATGGCTTTATGATATTGACTTTAATATTTTAAATACCGATAATATCGATCGTATATTTTGTATTGGAAGATTTAGATTTGACATAGCTGCTCGATTAATAAATTCTGGCTTAAATGAAAATAAAATTATTTTAGTTAATGATATCAATAATATTATTGATATGTTAAAAGAAAATAGTACTGGCACTATATTTACAATGGTATGTTTTGATATGACTGAAATATTGAAGAATTTATTTCTAAAAGAAGAAAATGGTGAAAATGATGAAAATTAAAATAGCCCACCTTTATTATGACTTATTAAATTTATATGGTGAACAAGGAAATATTCTTGCTTTAACAAATGCTTTTAATAAACAAAAGATAAATGTAACTGTCGATTTATTATCAATTGAAGATAATAAAAAATTTAATAAATATGATATTATTTATATCGGTAGCGGTAGTGAAGAAAACCTATTACTAGCCCTTAATGATTTGAAAAAAGATACTCAAGAAATAAAAGAATATATAAAAAAAGATAAATATTTTATTTCAACTGGTAATTCCAAAGATTTATTCGGTAAATTTATCCAAATAAATAATTCCAAATATAAAGCTTTAAATATATTCGATTATTATTCTAAACAAAATCCCGTTAGAATAGTTGGAGAATCAATAATGGGATTTAAAGATTTACCTCCCATTGTCGGATTTCAAAATAGAGCTTGCGTAATGCAAAATAATTATAATCACTTATTCAGCGTTATAAATGGATATGCTGATAATTATAAATCATCATATGAGGGATATAGAGAGAATAATTTTTTAGCAACATATTTAATTGGACCTTTACTAATAAGGAACCCTCATTTCACTGATTATATCGTAAAAGATATTTTAATTAAAAAGAAAATAAAATTTAAGGAAATAACTGATACTTATGAGTATAAGGCCTATCAAGAATATATAAATAATTTTTATGAATAAAAAAACGAGTTTGAAACTCGTTTTTATATGCATTCAACAAAAGCATCATTTAAACATCTTACTGCACAAACACAGTCTAAATCCATTGTAAAGAAGCTATTTGTAGCAAGCCATGGCATATTACAATTATCAGAACCTATATTAGGTATTAATACTCTAAATGTAGCACAATTACCTTCTAGTTTTTCAACTCTAAATACTGAAGAACATTCATTAGAAGGTTTTATTTCTTCAGTGTTAGAGCAGACTTCAACATTATCTTTACATACTGGCATACTAAATGGTACACCGTTCCCGCAACATGTAAACAATTGAATTGGTCGAGTATTACAAACTAAACAACTTGGTCCCCCACCTAATGTTGGTCGATCACATGAATCAGTACAATTATTAGGACAGGCATTTTGTTGTAAAATGTTTATCACATTTATTATTTCCGCAATGCAATTTTCACCACCGCGTTTTTCATTATTACACATATATTTTCACCCTTTCATATATATACTCAATATATTTTATGTAGGTTTTACAAAATAGTGATTTAATTTTTCTTATAAATAGTGTATAATAATCATGGTGATGAATTATGTGGCAATATATAATTATATTTTTTGTATTAGCAATAATATCTTTAATTGTTTTAAAATTAAACAAAAAAAACTTTACTTTTGAAATTAATAAATTAGTTCAGTATCTAGGTGGAAAAGATAATATACTAGATACTGAAATAAATATGTCTAGATTAAAAGTAACTTTGAAAGATGTTGCTCTTGCTGATAAAGATGCAATTCAAAAATTAGGTGCTAAAGGTATAGTTGAAATTGATAATCAATTAAAAATAATCTTTAAACCTAATGCTAGAACATTAAAAAAATACATAAGTGAAATGAAATAATCACTTATGTATTTTTATTTTAAAATAATCTTAATTATACTTTTTTTACCCTTTTTTATTATAACTTCATCTTTAATAATTTCATAATTAGGATCAGTTATTTTTACTTTATCTATTTCAATTCCACCTTGAGTAATAAGTCTTCTAACTTCACTTTTAGACGGTGCTAAATTAGCATTAATTAAAACATCAACTATATTTTTACTACCAGTAACTACTACAGTTGGCATCATATCAGTAATTTCACCTTTAAATATTTTTTCACTAGTTTCTTTGGCTTTAATAAATTCATCTTTACCATGTAAAAAGCTAATTATATTTTCAGCTAAAGCTTTTTGGGCAATTCTTAATTCTGGTTTTTGCTTATGAATTTTCTCAATTTCCATAATTTCATCAGGAGTAAGAAAAGATAACATTTTTAAATACTTAATAATCATTTTATCTTCTTGATTGATAAAGAATTGATACAATTCATATGGAGTAGTTAAATTTTTATCAAGCCAAATAGCATTACCTTCACTTTTACCAAATTTATTTCCGTTAGCATCTAATATAAGCGGCATAGTAAATGCGAATACTTCTGCACCCACCTTTTTTCTAGTCAGTTCTATTCCTGCAGTAATATTTCCCCATTGATCTTGTCCACCTATTTGCAAAAGACAATTTTTATTTTCATATAACCATAAAAAATCTAAAGCTTGAAGAATCATATAGGAAAATTCAGTATATGTTATACCAATATCTAATCGGGATTTAACTGTTTCTTTTGAAAGCATATAATTTAAACTGAAATATTTACCATAATCTCTTAAATAATCTATAAAATTAATATTTTTAGACCAATCATAATTATTAACAACCTCAAAACCAAATATATCTTCTACTTGTTTTCTCAATCCTTTATAATTTTTTTCTAACTCTTCTTTCGTAATCATAGGTCTTTCACTATTAGGTTTTGGATCCCCTATTAAACCTGTAGCCCCACCTACTAACAAAATCGGTTTATGTCCCCCATCAGCAAGTCTTTTAGCTACGGAAAAAGAAGAATAATGACCAATATGCATTGATGATGCAGTCGGATCAGTACCAATATAAAAAGTTAAACCACCATTATTAATCATTTCTTCTAATTTAGGACTACTTACATCTTGAATTAATCCTCGCCATTTTAATTCATCAAATAATTTCATCTTAATTACATGTTGTGGAACCAAATCCACCCTTTCTTATATCTTTTATTTCTTCTTCATTATCAACGATATTATATTTTATAAATATACCTTGAGCTATTCGATCACCAATATTTATTTTAAAGGGTTCTTTACTAGTATTTTCTAGTTTAACTAAAATATGACCTTCATTATCTACATTATTATAATAATCAGCATCAATTATACCAGCTTGATTAGCTAATTTAATACCATACTTAATACCTAATGAACATCTTATGACAATCATTAAAAATTCATCTTCGGGAAATATACATTTAAACCCTGTAGGAATTACAATACTATCACCTGGTAATAATTCATTTTCAATTAAAGACACTATATCATATCCTGCTGAATATTTAGTTTTTCTTTGTGGTAAAAAGAAACTATTATATAATTCTTTATCGTCCTTTATATCTTTCTTAAATTGCTTATATGATATCTTTTCAAACTTTCTCATTTTCTAACCTCCAATTAAAAAATCATAAACTAAAGGACGACTAATGCCGCGGTACCACCTTAATTCATGATTGCATGCTCTTTATCTTTTAACGCAAGAATACGTTTTAACTCCAGGAGTGTAAATCCTTTCTTCATTAACAAATTAAGTATAACAAAATATATTTTTTAAGTCAATCATGATATTTCATTTAATCTTGTTTATTATTCGAATTGATGATTTATCAATAAAGGGAAAGCAAAAGGCCAAGCACGTATCTTTTTTTGATGCAACGTTTTATGACATCGAAAATATAATAACAATATTTTTAAGGTTAAATTATAAAACCCCAATTCAATATAAAATTGAATTGGGATTCTAATTTTTTAAAATATGTCTACTTTATTGACTAATTCACTTTTTTAAATTATTATTTTTTTGTTGTTTTTTTAAAAGTATCTTCTTTTTTATTATTTTCAATTTTAGATGCTGTATTTTTTAATAACTCAGCAGTTTTATTTCTAATTTCTTCAGCTGCTTTTTCTAATACTGGAGTACCTTTTTCAACTGCTACTTTATATAATTCTTCGGCTTTATTTTTAATATCTTCGGCTTTTTTTCTTGTAATAGCGGCTACTTTTTCTTTATCTAAATCAGTTAGTTCTAATTTTAATTCATCAATTTTAATTGATAAGGTTTCTTTAACATCTTGAAATTCAATATCTTTTATTTTCTCAGATAATTCATTAATTTTTTTAATTAAATCCTTCCTAGTTTCAGACCCTTTTTTAGGTGCAAATAGCAATCCTAACCCAGCTCCAATAACAAGTCCTTTTACAAGATTACACGTTCTATTCTTAGACATAATCATCATCATCCTTTCCACTTCTTAATCCAAATACCTTGTTTATTAAACTAGTAATTGAATCTATTACTTTAGTACTTAAATAGCTAAATTTATTAGATGTAAAGTTTATAAGTTCAAAAATAGTATTTAATGATTTAACTTTTTCTCTAATATCTTCTGCTATTACATTTACTTTATCTATTGTTATTATAAGCTTAATACCTAAAATAATTACAACTATTAACAATATTATTAATAAAAAGTAAATGATAATTGGTAATACT
>JAQUFX010000030.1 GCA_028684435.1 Bacilli bacterium | reverse complement strand
TAAAACCATATCTCTTAACTAAGAAGAAGTAATTACTTCTTCAAACTAGAAACATCCAAATACAACTTATTTAATAACTATTAACAACTGGAATTTAGTCTTTTAATTTTCTGAAAATTAAAACTCAATTGTCTTTTTACATGGAGTGAATTTCTAATTTGTTTACTATTTTATCATACTTTTAATTTTTTTACATCGAAAAAGTTCCCTAACTGTGGAACTTAGTCTTACTTTTTTAAATTTTATTTTTAAACTGGAATTTACTTATTTACTTCACCCTATTATTTTGATTATCTCAATATTATCTTTAATATTTTTTTTACATATATTATATTAGGTGATGACTATGTGCCCTCGTCCAGGTCCTTTCAAAGGTTTATTTGGAGTATTTGCTATTTTTATTCTATGTGGCTTAATATTATATCAACTAATAATTACTTTACTTCTTCCTTTTAGATTTAATTTAATAATACTATTATTTGAAGTATTCCTTTTATTTTATATTCTGTGGCGAATAATATGGTTTTATTAACTTTTCAGTTTTATATAAATAAGTAAGGATTTCATTAACTTTTCTAGTATTATCAAATTCATAAATAGAACAGTTTGCTTCTTTTGGAAGAGATATCATAATAAAAAATAGTTTTAATTCCTCATTACTTAATGGAAATTTTTGATTATAATTTTCTAAAAAATTACTAAACTCATATTTATTATAATCATTAGAATACAAATTAATTAAATCAAGAACTGGAGTATCTATACTATAATTATCCCAAGATATTAAATATTCATTTTTATTTTTAATATAATGATCAATAGTTAAATTATTATGGCAATATACGACTCTCTCTTTGGTTTTATCTGTCATTAATTTATACCAATTATCTAATTCATCTTTAATATATTTAAAATTAGCAAGTAACTTACTACTATTTCTTATTAATAAGTAATTAGATGGGCTCATTATAACCTCAGAAGCAATTTTTTCAAAATGTTCTGCATAATATTCTTCTATAAATCTAATATTATTTTGAATTTCTTCATAAATATTTTTTATATAATCTGTCGTAATAGGTTTAAAATATGCAGTTTTATTATGGAGTAGCGCAAGTAAATCAGCCATATCAGCAGATTTTTGATTATTAGGAATATTAACACTATCTAAATATTCATAGACATATTTATTATTAATCTCATCGATAATCTCTGGATAATTATTAAATTGTCTAGTATTTAAATAATCATATAAAGATTTTACATCTTTATTTTTTTCTTTTATAACACATTTACCATTTTCAGTACATAATATTTTACTCTTACCAGTTATCGTTATTTTTTTAGGTTTTAGTATTTCATTAATTTTCTTCATCAGGAATTATTAACTTCATATTTAAAATTAATTCATCAACATTATTATATTTTTTTAAATCATTTAAATTAGTATTATAAAGTGCACATATGCTTTCAAAAGTATCTGATGGAATTACCGTATGAACATGATAAGTTATAAAACTCTCTTCAGAATTAATGCTATTAATTATTGTATTTTTATCTACTTCCGTTACTTTTGGTTCTTCTTTAATTTCATCTACTTCTGTTTTATCTTCATGATGTCTTTCTTCGTTTGCTATAGGAATATCTGGAATTATTATATTTTCTTTATTTAATTGATCAATTGGTTCTGCTGTTTCTTCTTCATGGTTTTCATCATTATCATTTCGATCATCATTTTCTAAATCAGATTCTTCATTTAATTCAGGCACTTTTTCTTCTTCTGATAAATCAACTATTTCAGCTTCATTATTTTTTAAAAATTCATCTAAATCAGCTTCTTCAGCAAATTCTATTAAACTTTGTTCTCCTCTTATTAAATATTCGATATGGACTTCTAAAACATCTTCATTTAATTCATAAGAAAAATCATTTATATCTACTTCAACACTATCTAAATTAACATTACTTCTTAATTCTGTACTAAAAGGTATTCTAAAACTAAAATCTTCTTTATTAATACTTACTTCATGTAAACGATATTCACCTGATAAAATAAATTCTCCTTCACAATTAGATCCTACAACATCATAGCTATGTTCAATAGATAAACTAGTTATTTCATAAATATTACTTTTAAACATTAACTCTTTATCTAAAATAAATGTTTCATTCATATAATCAATCCTTTCTAAGAAATTATATGATAAAGCATTATTTTTAATGCAAACTAAAACAAGTAATTTTATTTACTTGTCTTTGCTTTTTTAAATAAATCTTTATATAATTCATCAAAGGTACTTACAAAAATTAATTTCATCTCTTTTAATATAAAAACAGGTACCTTATTAATATCTTCTAGATTTAATTGAGGCAAATATATTGTTTTAATATTATTATTAAAAGCCGTGATTATTTTTTCTTTAATAGATTTTACTTTTAATATATTTCCATACAAATCTAATTTACCAGTAAAAGCTATTTTAGAATCAATTTTAATATTATTAATTAAACTTAATATAGAAACGGCAACTCCTAAAGAACCACTAGCACCATTTAATTTTATATCTTGATTAAAATTAATATGAAATGATTTATTATTTAATATTTTACTATCTATATAACGCGTTGCTTTTAAATAATTTATTACTACATATATATTATCTTTAGTAATATCTCCAACATTACCAGTAATAGTAATTCCAGCTTCATTTGGTATTAATAAACTCTGAACATTAATTATTTTGCCACCTAAAGGACTTACTCCTAAAATATTAATTGTTCCAATATCATTATTACTTATTATATTATCATATATAATATTACCTAATATTTTTTTAATATAATCTAAAGTTATTTTAGAAGAAGTTATATTATTTATAATAATATTTCTAATTAATTTATCAAGAATTCTTTCTAATTCTCTTACTCCACTTTCTAAAGTATAATGATTAATAATAAATAATATATATTCATCTTTAATTTTTATTTTTTTATAATTATATTTTAAACAAATATTAGGAATTAAATGATTAAGAGCGATATCTTTTTTATCATAAATA
This sequence comes from Bacilli bacterium, assembly GCA_028684435.1. Lineage (GTDB taxonomy): Bacteria > Bacillota_I > Bacilli_A > RF39 > UBA660 > DUUS01. The sequence goes on along the minus strand of JAQUFX010000030.1, from coordinate 10,002 downwards.
GTATAACTATCTATATACATTATTTCTAATCGATCTTTTAAAGGAACTGGAATCATATTCTCATCATTAGCTGTTAAGATAAATAAAATTGCTGATAAATCAAATGGTTCTTCAATATAATTATCAATAAAGTTTTTATTTTGATTAACATCAAGAATATCAAGTAAAACACTAGCTGGATCACCTTTATAATCTTTAACCATTTTATCAACTTCATCAATTAAGATAACAGGATTATCAACTCCACATTTTTTAATACCAGATATTATTTTACCAGGTGAAGCCCCTAAGTAAGTGCGGCGATGGCCGATTAATTCACTTGAGTCATTTAAGCCTCCAACACTAATTTTAAAAAACTCTCTTTTTAAAGCCCCACTGATACTCATTGCTAAAGTTGTTTTACCTACTCCAGGTGCTCCCACTAAACAAATTATTGGACTTATTAATTCTGGATTTATAGCTTTTAAAGCAGCATATTCTTCAATTCTTCTTTTAATATGTTCAACTCCATAATGAGTTTTATTTAAACTATTATTAATATTTAAAACATTTAATTCTTCTTTTGAAGATATATTAAAAGGAAGACTTAATACAGTATCTAAATAATTTCTAATAATTGATGCATCAGGACTATTTTCGGGAGTATAATTATATTTTTTTAATTCATGAACTAATTTTTCATTAATAGATTCATTGACATTTAATAATTTAATTTTTTCGGTATATAATAATATTTCACTTTCTTTAGTACTACTATTAATACCTAATTCTTGATTAAGTTTTTCCACTTTAGCTTTTAATAAATACTCTTTTTGTTCACGCTCAAAATCAATTCTAATATCGCGATCTAATTTATTATTTAATTTTATTACTTCTAATTCAATCGTTAAATCTTCAATTAAATTTCTAGATCTTAATGCTTCACTAAATTCATTCATATATTTTATTTTTTTATTTAAAGGTAAATTGATAAAAGGAACAACTAAATCAGTTAAATTATCTAATGATTCATTTTCATTGATTTTTGTTAATATACTATTAGATGATTCAGGATTTATTTTAATATAATTTCTAGTAAGCTCAATTAGCTTTCTTTTTAAAGCTACTTCTTCATTAGTTTCGCCTTTATCAATATATAATTTTTTTATTGTAGAAATTAAAATACTTTTATTTTCTTTATAATTAGTATAATTTAAGGTTTTTACTCGATTTAAACCTTTTATAACAACTCGATAATTCCCATTAGGAAGCTCAATAGAAGATTTTATATAAGTTAATACCCCAACTTCAGGTAAATCTTTTACTGATGGAGATTCTTCTAAAGAATTAATAGGTAATATAATTAATATCTTTTTATTATATTTTTTAATACTTAAATCAATAATCTTTTTACTTAGATCATTATTAAGTTCAATACGTACTTCTTGAAGGGGAAGTAATGATAGTTTTTTCAGTAATAATACTGGAATATCTTCTTTAATAATCAGCACCTCCAAATATGTGTTTTATTATAGTATTTAAACTCAACTTTGTAAAGTTAAAAAGAATGATTTCAAAATATTTTATAATAAAAAATGCCTAGGAAGAATCCCAGGATATTTTTTTTAATTTTTATAAAATTATTATTGTACTACATATGGATCAGTTACTGTACCTGTACCAATTACTAAGGTATCTGATTTTAGATTTAATACTCCGCGAACACCATAATTATTGTAAATTGGATAACCATCTTCAAAAATATCAAGGTTAAATAAATAATTGGCAGCTCCCCCGTAATAATAAACTGGGGTTAAAGACCAGCAAAACTCATTAGTATATAAATAATTAGTAGTGTTACTTGTATTATAAACTAAACCCGCTATTGATGCTTCATCTGCTGTTAATAATCCTATCGGATATGTAAGTACTCCATTCCCAATAGTTGTTTCATCTACAGTAAAACGATCATTTTTTAGTCCGCATTTTATATTAGGAGTTTTATTTGTAATCAATCTATATAATGCTGCGTAATCAGTATCACTAGCCCCAAAACCTGTTCCTGTTGCAGGGCCTCCTATTTCACTTTCTAACTGTCTATCATTACAAAACAATGTATCTGATATATAATATTTATAATCAGTTCCTGATAAATTATTCGAGTACCATGTATCTAAATATGTCTTTATGGTACTATTTGTTTCATTTGTTGTAGCTTGAGCTCTTGATGTTGATGCTACTCCTGCCGCTCCTCCATACATATATCCTATATACTTATTATCATCATCGTTTGGATTAAAAGCTGATGTTCCCATTTGAGTTGATGTTCCAGTTGAATTTATCGTACAATTATTATCTGGACATATTCCATTATAAATTAGTCTTATTGTTCCATCTCCATTTATTCTTACTATCTTCCATTGAAAGCCACCAAATATAATATTATTATTAATATAGTCTTTTGCTCCTCTAAAATAATAACTTGTTCCATAATCATCATCCATTTTGTACATTAAATTATCATTACTACCACTTATACTAGCAAAAGTTCCAGCTGGTGCTTCTGTTATAGATGATGCCCCTCCATACTGTTCTAATATTTTAGTATTAAGGCATTCATTACAAACACCAATTCCTTCTTCTATTTTTACATAAGTATTAAATGCTTTTCCAAGATTTTCATTTTGGTTTACTCCCGTATCAAGAAAATAAAAATCTAAAGTATAACTATGAACTTTATCTCCACTTGTTGGCCCAATAAATGTCCCATTTCCTAATAATATAGATGATGTTCCTGTATTAATAGTCTTCATTGTAGCAGATGGAGCTACCGTTCCATTACTTCCTGTATTTGTACTAGTTAAACTATATTTAAGAGTTCCACTAATAAATGTGTTTGTTGTTACTACTAAAGTTAAATTATAATACATTGTTAAAGCCGTTGTATTATTTCCTGTTACGGTAAAATTTTTAGTCCCCCAAGCAGTTGCTTTTGGATATATATTGCTCATAGTTATATTACTCCCACCAGCAAAAGTAATATTCATTGTTCCACCACCTACAGTTATTGTAGTAGAACTTTCTGATCCTATTATTTGAGCAGTAAAATAAGCATAACTAAGAGCTATTACTAATAAAAACAAAGAAATAGTTATTATAATTTTTAATAATTTATTTATTTTTCTTAATTTATTCATAATAAACTTCCTTTATTTTATTTATAAATATATTATAACATATTATTATTATCATAAAATATTTTTTAATTAATGACAAATAATTTCAAATCTTCTTCGGTTAAATTCAAATTAAAATCTTTAACATAGATTTCAGCTAAAATATCATCTTTATTTATTTTATCACCAACTTGATGAAGGAGTTTTATTCCTACGGAATGATCAATAATATCATCTTTATTTATTTTGCCGGCTCCTAACTTTAAAGAAAGTTTGGCACAATTTATTGCACTAATTGACTTTATCATTCCCGTTACATTACTTTTTAATGAAAACACTTTATTACTTATTTTAATAGCATTTAGATTCCCACCTTGAGTAGTTATCCATTTTTCAAACATTTTATAAGCACTACCTTTTTTTAAAGCATTATTTGATAATATTTTAGCATCATCTACTGAAATACCTTTAGCCATACTTACTATATGAGATGCTATTTCAATACTTACTTCTTTTAATCTGTTATTTTTACCCTTTAAAACTTCTATTGCTTCAAGTATCTCAAGAGCATTACCAATCGAAGAAGATAAAGGCTCATCCATTGAAGTAATAATTGTTTTAACTTTCTTATTATAATGATTTCCAATACTAATTACCCAAGAAGCAAATAAATCAGCTTCCTCTCTGGTTTTAATTAAAGCCCCACTACCTACTTTGATATCAATAACAATATAACTAGCTCCACTAGCTATTTTTTTACTCATAATTGAACAAGCTATTAAAGGTATTGATTCTGTAGTACCACTTACATCTCTAAGAGCATAAATAATTTTATCTAGAGGAACTAGCATTTCACTTTGAGAGCATACTGCTAGACCTATTTTATCTATTTGATTATAAAATTCTTCTTCTGATAATACCGTTTTATATCCCGGAATACTTTCTAATTTATCAATTGTACCACCAGTATAGCCTAAACTTCTTCCACTCATTTTGGCCATTGGAATATTCATACTAGCTACAATTGGTGCAACAATAAAAGTTGTTGAATCTCCTACTCCACCTGTTGAGTGTTTATCTGATACTTTTTTATTAAATTGATATGCGTTTCCACTTTTTATAAAAATATCGGTTAATGATAAAGTTTCATTTAAAGTCATTCCATTAATAGTAATTGCCATTAAAAGAGAACTCATTTGATAATCTTTTACTTCACCTTTATGATAACCATTAAAGGCCATAAAAAGTTCTTCATATGTTAACTCTTTTTTGTTTTTCTTTTTTATTATGATATCTAAAATATTCATACATTACCCTCTTATCCTTTTATATTATAATATAAATTTAATGAATAAACAACCTCACAGACAATAAAAAAGAGGTTATTTTCCTCTTTCTTTAACTTTATATTCTTTAACCATTTTATCTAAAAAGTTTAATTTAGCTCTACGAACATATCCTTTTTTAATAACCGTAATTTTATCTATTAATGGACTGTTAACAGGGAATGTTCTTTTTACAACAACACTTCCACTTTTTTTTCTAACTGTAAACATTCGGGAAACAGATCCACCTTTTTTAGATATTACTAAACCTTCGAAAGCTTGAATTCTTTCTTTTTTTCCTTCTTTAATCCAAACATCAACTCTTACTGTATCTCCAACTCTAAATTCAGGAGTATCTTTTTTAATTTGTTTGGCATTAATTTTTTCAATTAAAGGATTCATTTAATCATTTCCTTTCTATAATATATATTCTAGAATCATTTATTAATTTAAAGCGGATTATAGAAGTTTTCTTTCAAAAACAAATAAATTATAACATAGTAACCTAAGCATTTCAAGTAATTATCTTGTTTTGCTGATTAATTGATTATCTTTTAAAAATGTCTCAAATATAATATATCACTAAGATGATTTATATGAGAAAGTTAAATTTAAGAATGAATAAATTAGAAAAATATAATATAAAAAAAACTTAGTTAATAATATAGAATAACATTTTAATATTTTTTATTCCTAATATAGAATGTTTAGTAATAAAACCATTTTCTTTCTTTTAATTTTCAAAAGTTATTAACATAGTTATCTTGTTCTATTACTTACTTTTTCATAATCATACGTTTTAAGTCTTTTTTTTAATTCTGATGCTATAAATCTTATATTTTTCATATACATATGAATAGCTTCTTTAGATAAAAATTTCTCATATTTTTTTAATATTAAACTTCTTAATTTAGCTAAATCATCATATAGTAAGTTTGCTTGCTCTTCATCATCATTATCCGAATTCAAATATAATAATATTTTTTGAGTTACTTTATCTAATTTTGGCATAATTTCTTTTAAATATAACTGATCAATTAATTTTTGATTATTTAAAATTATTGTTTTTTTATTAAGCTTTAATTCCAAATAATTTTTACTTAACTCTCTATTTAATAATTTGTTCTTCTCTTTCTTTTTAATTAAACTATACATAATCCCCCACCTTTAACTAAGTAAATCTTCTCTTTTTTCTTTAGTTATTCTTAATCTTTCTTCTTCACGGTATTTATTTATTTTTTTATGATTTCCTGATAATAATACTTCTGGTACTTTCATACCTTTATATTCATCTGGTTTGGTATATACAGGATAATCTAATAAATTATTATTAAATGATTCATTTTGTAAACTACTTTCATTTATTACTCCATCAAGTAGTCTTACTACGCTATCTAATATTACCATTGCTGGTATTTCACCTCCTGTTAATATATAATCGCCAATACTAATTATTTCATTGGCTAAAGTTTTTATTCTTTCATCAAAACCTTCATAATGACCGCATATAATAATTATATGTTTTTTTGTTATAAGTTCTTTAGCTTTACTTTGTTTATATACTTTACCAGTAGGACACATTAATATAATATATGAATCTTTTGTTTTTATTTCATTTATAGCATCAAATATTGGTTCACATCTTAATACCATACCAGCTCCTCCCCCATAAGGAGTATCATCTACTTGATTATTATTAAGTTTTGAATAATTTCTGAAATTAATAATTTCTATTTCAATTTTTTTCTTTTCAATTGCTCTTTTAATAATTGATTCATTTAAGATACCATCAAACATGCTGGGAAATAATGATAAAACACTTATTTTCATAACATCAACCCTTTCAAATTTTTACATATTATTTTATTGTTCTTAAAATCTTTTTTTATTATATAATCACCATTTAATGGTATATAAAATTGACCACTTATTTTAAGTAAAGGATTTTTCCCTAGTATAACATCTGTTACAACACCAATTAAATTATCATCATCATAAACATCTAGGTTAAGTAAATCATTAAATAAATATTCATTATTATTTAATTTTAATTCGGATCTCTTAATATAAACATCTTGATTAATAAAATTTAAAACTAAATTAATATCCTTTAAATTATTTATTTCAATTAAATAATTATTTTTATGTAATTTAGAGTCAGTTATTAAATAAATATTATCACTAATAATTATTTCATTATTTTTAACAAGAGCTTTTTCTCTCATTTCAAAAGCGGAATTAATCTTTAACATTCCTTTGATCCCAAAAGTATTAACTATTTTACCAATAAATATTTTTTCCATAAATAAATTTTAGCATATTTTTGATATTTAATAAATAAGTATTAATATGCAGTAATATAGAAAGGAATGAATAAAATAAGAGAAAAAGAAAATGGTTATGGTTTAGTTATGGCAGTTCTTGTAATAATTATTATAGTATTAATAAGTTATATTGCTTATAACAAAGGACTTGATAAAAATAAAAAAGAAGATATAATTACTACCAAAGTAGAAACAACTACTACAATTTTAGAAACTACTCCCATAAGTCGAGAATATACTTATAATAATATTTGTAATGATGTCTTGCCTTGTTCAAAAGAAATAACTAAAGTTGATGATTTGATTATCAAATTAGAAAGTAATGAAAATAAACATAAATTAGTTATTACTGGTTCGATAAAAAAGACCATTGAACTTGATCAATTTATTAGTTTAAGAATAATTAATAATAAATTTTTTATTGTTAAATCTTTCGAAAAAGATAAAAAAGAAAATCATATTTTAACTTTATATGATGATAAATTTAATAAATTAGATTTTCTTAATATTAATATTTATAAAACCGAATCTTATGATAATCTAAATTTAACCTATTATACTTATAATATTGAATGTCCAGATAATCAGGATGAGTATTTTATCAAAGAAACAGCTATAATAAGTGAAAATGGTTTTGAAATTTCTTCTTCTAATAAAGGACCTTTAAAAACTGATGGTATTGTATGCAAAAAAATTACCACTAACTAAGAGTGGTTTTTTTATTCATAAAATGTTTTTTCAATATATAAATTATCAGTTACATCTTTATATTTATTAAATTTTTCTTTAGTATCAGCAATATAACCTAATAATAATGTTTTTTCCTTTATGTTTTTCATTTTAATAATATTATAATATTCAATATCAATACTAATAAAATCTGACGCAATAGTAAAATTAACAAAATAATTCAATAAATTAAATTTTTTTAATTTACTACTTTTAGACATTATTTCTCCAATTATATAATTAGGTCTATTTTTATTATACCATCTTATAATTAAAGAATTATTATTTACAATAGCAAACTTACCTGAGTAATTATCTAGTAATTTAACTAGTTCTTTTTGTAAACGATTGTTACATTCTAGTGTTTTAGGGTTTATTATTATTGGTACTTTACCAGCAACTAATTTTAATACCTCCTCGAAGGTAGGAATATGATATTTATTTAAATATAATAATTCTTCATAAGTTGTCATGATTATCTTATCTTTTAAATGCATTAATCTAGTTAAATCACTATCATTATATACTACTATAATATTATCTTTAGTTAATCTTATTTTTAAATTTAAAATTAAATTATTTTTTAATGCTTCATTAAATGATTCAAGAGTATTTTCAAAGATATTTATATTATCATAAATTCCTTTATTAGATATATAGTTAGTTTTTAGAAACTCCAAGTCTTTCATTACCTCACCTATATTTATTATATAAAAAAAGAACTAGAAAGTCTATTTATTTAATTCGTACATTAAAATACTTGCTGATATACTAGCGTTTAGACTTTCACATTTATCATTCATATTAATATATAATTTTTTATTACATAATTTCAATAAATTTTCATCTATTCCAGTAGCTTCACTACCAATTATTAAAGCATGCTTAATTTTAGGTTCTGATTTTGGTAAAATTCCTCCCTTAACATCAGTTCCATATATTAAATAGTTATCTTTTTTCTTTAATTTATTAATATAAGGTATTAAATCATTTGTTATTATATTTATATTAAACAGCATTCCTTCAGTAGCTCTAATTACTTTTGGATTATATAATGAAACACTTTCCTTACTTATAATAATAGTATCATAGTTAAAAGCAACTGCTGATCTAATAATCGTTCCTAAATTCCCTGGATCTTTAATATTATCTAACATTAAAACATTTCCGTTAATTTCTTTTTCTTTTAATATATAACATAATGCTATTACTTTAGGAGGGCTAGTTAAATTAGTTATTTTTTTAAGAATATCTATCGTAACATAAGTTACATCTCCATATATATTATCTTCTTTATCTAGTAAAAAGATTTCTTTTATATAATTATTTTTTAATGCTTCATGCACTAAATATTGGCCTTCAACAATAAAAAGATTATTGCTTTCAATATATTTTTTATCTTTTAATTTAATTAATAATTTTACTTTAGGATTATGAAAAGATTCTATCATAAGTTAACTTCCTCCTAACTTGTTTAATAACTTTATCTATAATTTATAGTTTGTACAATATTTAGTATTTTAATAATTTTCTGGCTTGCTTGTAATAAGGATAAAATTCAGCTACATAATTCCAATATTCTTTAGAATGATTCATATATTTAAAATGGCATAATTCATGAATAATAACATAATCTATTAAATTTAAATCTTTAGTAATTAATTCAGTATTTAAAGTTATACTCATGCTCTTTTTATTACATACACCCCATTTTGAAGTCATTTTTCTTATCTTAAGATTAAAATCTGGTATATCTTGAAATAAAGGTTTAATTTGATTTAAACGAGTAGTAAATATATTTTTAGCATTACTATAAATATATTTTTGGGCTTCTTCATTATTTTTAGCATAAATATAATTATTATCTATATATGATTTTGTATCCATAATAATTAAAATTAATTTATTACCTAAATATTTTAAATCTTCGTTTTTCTTTTCTAAAATTTTATCATACATTTTTATTAAACTAAAAGTATTTTCTTTTAACAATCTTTCAATATAATTAGTAGATATTAATTTGTTAGCACTAACATGTATTTTTAAATCATCTTTGACTCTAAAATAAATATTTTTAATTTGTTTGTGATGGATTATATAAGTATATTCTTTATTATCAAGAATAATTATATTTTCAATTATTTTTTTCATAAATCCTTATTATTGAGTAACTACCGGAGGAATATCTTGAGGAACTAATGGAGCAGTTGTGATTGGAACAATATTATTTAAAGAATATACAACTTTGTAAGAAATTACATTCAATATAGGTGGATATGTTTCAAGTATTTTATTTTCAGCTTTTATTTTTACTATATCGCCTAATTTAAGTCCTTCGTCTAATGTAATTGATATCTCTTGATAACCACTTATTAATTCTTCACTTGAAAATGGTTTTATTAAATAACTTTGCTTATTAGCATTTACAATAACAGCATAAAAGTCAATCTCTTTATTTTTATTTTCAAT
>JAQUFX010000029.1 GCA_028684435.1 Bacilli bacterium | reverse complement strand
ACAGGCTACAACGAATGAAACAAATAGTACCATAAAAACATATTTAGATAACTGGTATGGGGCTAATATACATAATACCAAATATAAAGATTATATATCAGATACCTTATTTTGTAATGATAGACAATTGCAAAGTGAAGTAGGAGGAGCAGCAACTGGAACAGGTTTTGGACATAGTGCAACTAATTACGCATCTTATTATCGATTAAATACAAATAAAACCCCGAGTTTATTTTGTGGCTTAAAAAATGATCGTTTTACGGTAAGTAATGTGAGCATAGGAAATGGAGCTTTAACTTATCCCGTAGGATTAATAACAATTGATGAGTTATCACTAGCAGGAATGGTGTATAACATAAGCAATTCCACCAATTATTTATATACAAATCAGTGTAATTGGTCTATGTCGCCGTACTGTAAGGGTTCCAGTAGCACTGCGTACGTGTGGTTTGTTTTACCGTCGGGGGATTTGCGCGACCTTGATGTTGACGAAACTTGCGAAGTCCGGCCTACAATAAATTTAAAGCCAAATACAATAGTAACAGGATATGGTGATCCTACAAATCCTTATGTAGTTCAATAATATTTTAATAATAAATCCATTTATTAATGAAAATAAATGGATTTTTGTTATAATATTAAATAGGTGATAAAAAATGTTTGAATATATGGGAGACCGATTAAGTAATGCTATTAAAAATATTAAAGGTATGGGTAGGATTACTGAAGATAATATAAGCGATGCAATTAAAGAAATAAGAATGGCTTTATTAGAAGCTGATGTTAATTATGAAGTAGTAAAAGAATTTACTAAAAATGTTAAAGAGAAAGCAATAGGAATAGATGTTTCTAAAAATTTAAAACCAGAAGAGGTATTTATTAAATTAGTTAAAGATGAACTAGTAAGTTTATTAGGTAATGATTATGAGCCTTTAAAAGTTGATAAAAATCCTACTATCATAATGCTTGCTGGTCTTCAAGGATCTGGTAAAACTACTACATGTGGTAAAATAGCTAATTATGTTAGAAAGAAACATAATAAAAAACCATTGTTAGTAGCTTGCGATATTTATCGGCCTGCTGCTATTGATCAGTTAAAAGAAATTGGTACTTCTTTAAATGTACCAGTTTTTGATAAGGGAAAAGAAAATCCTCGCCAAATAGTTAAAGAAGGATTAGATTATGCTAAATTAAATAATTTAGATTATATCATTATTGATACCGCAGGGAGATTACATATTGATGATGATTTAATGAATGAATTAAAAGATATCAGTGAAATAGTAAATCCTCATGAAATTTTATTAGTAATTGATGCCATGATTGGTCAAGATGCTATTAATGTTATATCTGGTTTTAATGATAAATTATCTTTAACGGGAGCTATTTTAACAAAAATGGATGGTAATACTAAAGGTGGAGTTGCATTATCTGTTCGCCATTTAACTAATGTACCAATTAAGTTTGTTGGAGATTCGGAGAAATTAGATGGTTTATCCGAGTTTTATCCAGAAAGAATAGCTGAAAGAATACTTGATATGGGAGATATTTTATCTATTGCTGAAAAAGCAAGTGATATTATTGATGAAGAAGAAGCTAAAGATTTATCTAAAAAAATGAAAAAAGGTAATTATGATTTAGAAGATTTTCTAACTAATATGAAACAAATAAAAAAATTAGGTCCTTTAGAAAATATATTAAAAATGATTCCTGGAGCTCGTAATATGGGTTTAAATAATATTAATATTAATCCTAAAGATTTAGCTCATGTTGAAGCTATAATACTATCTATGACTCCTTATGAAAGAAAGCATCCTGAAGTATTAAAAATGACCCGTAAACAAAGAATTGCTAAAGGAAGCGGCAGAAGTGTTGAAGAAGTAAATCGCTTATTAAAACAATTTGATAATATGAAAGATATGATGAAAAAAATGGCGACTGGAAATATGAAATTACCATTTTAATAAACAAATGTCCTAACCATAGGTTACCTAATTACATAAAATACACTAGAAAGGATAGTGTATTTTTATGTTTAGACAAAATCGTAATTGTATAGGAAAGGACCAAGGTGTTTTTATGCCTCATGAAGAAATGAATTATCAAGGTGCTTATATGCAAATGGGAGGAGTAAATTGTCCACCAACTATTTTACCAGGCATGGAATGTGAACCTATTTGTGAACCACCTTGTGAAAATATTTCTCATCGTCAAATTAATCATCATGTAAAGCATGTTCAACCAATTCATACTAGAATTATTAATAATCATATTTATCATCATTCATATGTTCCATGTTATACATGTTGTGAAGAAAATGTATGCTGTAATGTTTATAATCCAAATCCTTGCTGTAAATAGCATGTAAAATTTCACATATAAAAGTGAATAAACAAAAACTCTTGTAGTATATTTATTATAGGAGAGTGATAAAATGATTTATCCATCAATTGATAAAATTCTTACTATAGTAGACTCAAAATATAAATTGGTTCACATAGCAGCAACTCGAAGCAAAAATATGCAAAAAACTAATCATTATCAAATACCAGAGTCTGAATATAAATGTAAAAAAAATTTAGGAAGAGCTCTTGAAGAAATTGAAAAATGCCTAATTAAGTTTTAATTAGCTTTTTTTTATGCTAAAATTTAATAGAGGGATTTTTATGAAGGATTTGCATAGAGATATAGATATAAATTTTCAACTTAATGTTCTACTTGATTCAAATTTATCAGAAAGAATAAAATTTAAAGCTATTGACTTAATAGCAAAAAATGTTGATCTAAGACGTGGTAATAATAGCTATAGTGAATTTATAGAAATGATTGCTAAATTAAAAATATTAGAACAAGATATAAATAATATCAATATTGATGATGAAGCATTAGAAATGATTATATATAATATAGTAAGTAGACATTGTTTAAAAAATGAAAAATTAGAATCAGCTTTATTTTATAAATTATTTGAAGATAATTCTTTTAGAAATCAGTTAAAACTTTTTGAAAATCCACAATCTGGAATAGTATTTTTTTTAAAAGGTTTAACATATAAAATAGATGACTTATATAAATTGATTGCTGATAAAAAATATTACTTAGGATTAAAAAAACATCAAGAAATTATAACTTATTGTTTCTATCATGGAATAGATAAAAATTTAGTTAATGATAAAAACGAAGAAAATTTAAAAGAAATACTTAATAAACATTTTAATGAATTTAGTTTATTAAATCAACCTTATTATTTTAAAAGACATATAAAAGATAGAATAGTAAATGAAGATGAAAAATATTCTGAGCAAGATTTTAAATTTCTTATTACTCGTACATTAGAAGGATTTTATGTTCAAAAAATATTATATGAAAAAATGTTAGAGCATTATAATAAAACTAATTGTCTTACTTATATTTATAATCGAGACATTAATATATATAAAATTAATGATATAACTGTAGTTACATATCGATATGATGATATTCCCAAAATGATTCTTAAATCAGGTAATCTAGAATTAAACTGGAATGATAGAGATTTTTGGGCGATAATATTTGATAAAGATATTGAATTTAAGCCAGAAGATACTGATAATTATATTATTCTTAATGAAGAGCAGTTTTCAAGTTATAAAGTTATTTCAAAAACATTTATAAATAAAGATTTTTACAAATTAGCTGATAAAATAATTTTTGTACCTGAAGATTATATAGATGAAGCAATGTTTTTATATTTAAATAATAATCATCCTCAAGGAATAGATTTGTTTACAAGAAAAGACTTTGAAAATTTAGGGTTTGATTTTAGTGAAAATAGTAATTTATTGACTGGAGACTATACATTCTTCTTTAAAGATCCTACTTTAATAGATGAATTAGATGTAGAAAATATTGAAGATTATAAATATTTGAATTTATTAAAAAAGAAAGAAGATCCAAAATCAAGAAATAAAAGTATTGGCAGTATTAAATCTGCTGCCAAGAAAAATCCTAAAAAACCAGAAGAAAATAAAAATAAAATGAAAATTTATATTCCGAAAATTGAATACTCTAAAAAATATTGGACGCCTTACAAAGATTAAAAATACCCTTAAGGGTATTTTTAATCTTTGAATTTATTTATTTTATAAAAGGTCGTAAATGTATTATAATATATTTAGAAGGTGAATTATGAAGAAATTAATATTAATAGATGGAAATAATTTAATGTTTAGAAGTTATTATGCAACTCTTTATTCTGGTTCAGTTATGAAAAATAGTAAAGGGGTAGTGACTAATGCTTTATATGGTTTTACTACGATGATAAATAAAATAATTGAAGAAGAAAAACCAAAGTACATGGCAGTTGCTTTTGATATCGGTAAAAATTTTAGACATCAGAAATTTGAAAATTATAAAGCAGGAAGAAAAGAAACTCCAGATGATTTATTAAAACAAATGCCAGTTGCTAGAGAACTTTTAGATGCTATGGGAATAAAACATTATGAAGTGGAAAATTATGAAGCTGATGATATTATTGGAACGATAACTTTAATGACTGAGAAAGATCCTTTATTTGATGCCACTATTGTATCTTCAGATAAAGATTTATTACAATTAATTTCTCATGAAACTGATGTTAAATTACTAAAACAAAAAGGACATATTAGATTTAATGAAGAAACATTTAAAGAAGAGTATGGAATAGATCCAATTAAAATAATAGATTTAAAAGCTTTATCAGGTGATCCATCTGATAATATTTCTGGAGTTAAAGGAATTGGGGAAAAAACTGCTTTAAAATTATTACATAATTATGAATCCTTAGAAAATATTTATGCCAGTATTGATAATATTAAAGGTGCAGTTAAAGATAAATTAATACAAGGAAAAAAAGATGCTTTTTTTAGTAAAGAAATGTGCACAATATTTAGGGAAGTACCTTTAGAAGGTGATTTAGAAGATATGCTATACACAGGTCCTACTCCTAAATTAGAAGAAATCTATAAAGATTTAGAATTTTATTCTTTAATGAAAACTATTATTGTTAGGGAACCTAATATCATAAATGAATATAAAGAATTAAAAGATATTAATGGCTTAATTAAAAAAGATATTATTTCTTATTATATCGAATGTGATAATACTAATTATCATAAAGGTAATATTTTAGGTATGGGTATTTTTGATGGTGAAAATGCTTACTACGTAAATAAAAATTTAATTCAAGAGGTATTTGATCATTACAAAGATACTAAAAAATATACCTATGATTTAAAAAAGAATATTATTTTAGTTAACGATTTAAATACCAAGACGATATTTGATAATATGATAGCTACATATTTACTTAATTATCAAACAAAAGAAGATTTAGCATATTTGATGAATATTGAAGGTTATAGTGTTCCTTTCTATGAAAATGTTATTAAAGATGAAAAGTTATTAAAAGAAGCTGTTACTTTAAAAGCTAGATATATTTATGAAACAAGAGATGATTTAATTAAAAAGTTAAAAATGGAAGATATGTTTGATTTATTTGATAAAACGGAAATGCCTCTTGTTACTGTGTTAGCTAAAATGGAGCAAACTGGGGTTAAGTGTAGTCGAGAAATATTAAAAGATATGAGTGAGGAAATTAAAATTAAAATTATAAATATTTCGAATAATATTTATAATTATGCTGGTAAAGAATTTAATATTAGTAGTCCCAAACAACTAGGAGAAGTACTTTTTGAACATCTGGGACTTTCTCCAAAGAGAAAAACCGCTAAAAAGAATTATAGTACTGATGCAGCTACTTTAGAAAAATTAAGAGGAGAGCATCCTATTATTGAAGCAATACTTGAATATCGTAATTTATTTAAATTAAATAGTACTTATCTAGAAGGTATGGAAAATTATATTGCTAAAGATGGTTTAATTCATACTATTTATAAACAAACTTTAACTAGAACAGGCAGATTATCAAGTGCTGAGCCAAATTTACAAAATATTCCTGCCCGTGATGAAATAGGACGTAAGGTAAGAAAAGCTTTTCTTCCGGTAAATGATATCTTTTTATGTGCTGATTATTCTCAAATTGAATTAAGAGTATTAGCTCATATTAGTGATTCAAAAGAATTAATTAAAGCTTTTGTTAATGGCGAAGATATCCATACTAAAGTAGCTAGTGATATATTTGATGTACCAAAAATATCAGTAACTAAAAATATGCGCCGAACAGCAAAAGCAGTAATATTTGGAATTGTTTATGGAATAAGTGGTTTTGGACTAGGAGAAAATTTAAATTTAAAACCAAGTGAAGCTAAAAAATTTATTGATAAATATTTAGAATTATATCCAGGAGTTAAAAGATATATGGATGAAATTATAAAAGAAGCCCATTTATATGGTAATGTAAGAACAATATTTAATCGTAAAAGAAATATTGATGAACTATCAAATAAAAATTTCATGATTAGATCAGCTGGAGAAAGAATTGCTCTTAATACTCCAATTCAAGGTACAGCTGCTGATATAATTAAAATGGCAATGGTAAAAATTGATGAGAAATTAACTAACCAAAACTTTAAAAGTAAAATGATTTTACAAGTTCATGATGAACTTATATTTGATGTAATTAAAGAAGAAAAACAAAGGATAGAAATATTAGTGCGTGATACTATGGAAAATATCGTTAAGTTAAAAACTCCAATTAAAGTCGATATAGATTATGGTTCTAATTGGTATGAGGCTTAATATATGCCAGAATTACCAGAAGTAAGAACTGTAGCATCTATTTTAAAGAATGAACTTATAAATAAAAAAATAACTGATATTAAAGTTTTATATCCGAAAATTATATCAAAAGATAGCCTTAGTATAAATTTATTAATAAATAATAAATTAAAAGATATAAAAACTAATGGTAAATATATATTATTTGATTATGGTAAGTATATATTATTAAGTCATTTAAGAATGGAAGGTAAATATTTTATTAAAGATAAAGATTCATCAATAGAAAAACATGAACATATTATCTTTATATTTGATGATAATATATCTCTTAGATATCATGATACTCGTAAATTTGGTAAAGTAGAATTAATAAAAAAAGAAGAATTAGGCAATAATAAAAGAATTTCTAAATTAGCTTTAGAACCTTTTGATATCGATGCAAATGAGTTATATCAAAAAATAATTAAGAAAAAAACATCTATCAAAACTATTCTACTAGATCAAACTATTATAAATGGACTTGGTAATATATATGCTAATGAAGTGTTATATGATTCAGAAATAAATCCTTTTAAGTTAGGTAAAGATATTACTTTAAATGAAGTTAAAAAAATAGTTAGTTCAGCTATTAAAATACTTAATTTAGCTATTTTAAATAGAGGCACTACGATAAGAACTTATACAGCTACTATAGGTGTTACTGGTAATTACCAAAAATATTTAAAAGTTCATATGAAAGATAAAGAAAAATGTCCTAAATGTCATAATAATATTATTAAAGTTAAAATAAATGGCCGAAGTACTTATTATTGTAAAGTATGCCAAAAATAAAAAAATATTAATTAAAATATTTTTTATAATTATATTTAAATACTTTATAATGGGCTTTAGCTATATTATTATTGGATGGAATCTCATTTAAAGTATCTATTTCGAATTTATTGTTTGAATTTGTATAAATAGTATAAAATTGACTTAAAAATTCATGACTAAATCCTAAATCTTTTAAATATTGTAAATATAAATAAAAATCAGATTCTGATAAATGATTAATTTGATCATAAGAAATTGTATTTAAAATCATCATCATATAACAAAAATATTCAGTATTTGAATTGGGTATATAAACATTGTTTTCTTTTTGGGGATATTTATATGGGTATTTACTAACATTTTTATTAGTTGATAAAAATTTAATTGGTGATGGCTCGTTATTAGTTATTTTACACCCATCTAAATCAACAGCACATACAATTTTTTTTTCTAAATCATAGATAAAATTTGATTCATGAATATCGGATAAATAAAATGCCTTATTATATGGTTTAATATATTGAATTTTTTCGATGATTTTTCCAATTTCTTTTAAAAATTTAATTTTTTGAGATATCGGAATATCTTTACTACTAAGAATTAATTGTAAATTATAATTATTAATATAGGGCATTGAAAACCCTGCAACTTTATCACCAACGACTACTAGTTTTTCTGGTAAAATTAATTCTTTTATATTTATTTCATTTTTAGCATCAATCAAAGAATTAATGGTTAATAATTTATTACCAAAATATACCCCTTCATTTATAAAAAAAATTTTAAGTAATTTTTTTACTACTTTATTATCTAAAATAAATAATTTACTTTCAGTATTGCAGATGTCTTTATTTAATTCAAGTTTTTTTAATTTTTTATAATTAGTCTTATTTATAACTAAAGTTTCCATAAAATCCCTCTTTTTTGGAAGTTAGGATATCATAAAAGTGAATTTTTGTAAAGAATATGGACAATTTTAATTAAAATTTATTAAAGCTAGTTAATAAAAAGAATAAATATATTAATAAACAGCTATTAAAAATATCTAAAATATGATAAAATTTATTATAGAGGAGAAATGCTTATGACTGGTTCTATCTATGAAATTTTAGGTTATGCATATGCTTTTTTAGTAGCAATATTAATATTAATAACATTAATAATACTTAAAAAGCGAACTAAGAAAAAGTATAATGAAATATTAATGCAACTTGAAAAAGAAAAAAATTTAATTCTTTCTGGTGCTATTCTTAATGAGCTTAATAAAGTAGGAGCATTAATTAATAATAAAGAATTAGAAAAAAAATATAAGTTATGGCAAAATAGATATGAAATTATAAAAGAACAAGATATGCCTAATTTAAATGATAGATTATTAGAATTAGAAGATTTATGCATAAAAGGAAAATTTAAAATTGTAAATAAAGCTATAGCTGAATTAGAAATTGAAATATATTATGTTAAAACAAAAAGTGATTTTCTTCTTAGTGAAATAAAAGAAATATCTTTAAGTGAAAGTAAAAATAGAGAAATAGTAACTAAATTAAAAGCTGATTATCGAGAAATATATTTAAAATATAATAAAAATTCCGAAGAATATGATTTTGTTAAGGTCCCACTTGAATTACAATTTGAAAATATCGATAAACTATTTGCATCTTTTGAAGTAGCGATGGAAAGTAATGCTTATAGTGAAGTAGGAAAGATAGTAAAAGCTTTAGATGATACGATTGGGAACTTAATAGTTGTCATTGAAGAAGCTCCAACAATTATTATTATGGGTAAAAAATTAATTCCGATAAAAATTTATGATATAAGAAATATTTATAATAAAATGTTAAAAGAAAATTATAATTTAGATTATTTAAATATTGATTATAATATTACTGAATCAGAAAAAAAAATAGCCGATATATTTGATAGATTAAATGTATTAAATTTAACTGATTCCATATTCGAGCTTAAAACTATTTTATCTTATTTCGAATCATTATATTATGATTTTGATAATGAAAAAATGAGTAAAAAGGCTTTTGAAGAAAATATGCGTAAAGTTGCTATAAAGACAAAAAAGATGTTAAATATAATAAGTAAATTATCATCAAAAATTGAAGATATAAAATATAGTTATGATTTAACACATGAAGAAGTAAAAATAATTGATGAATTGAATATTAATATCAAAGCTATCCAAAATGATTATGAAGTAACCCTTGAAAATTATCGTAATAAATCTTTTGCGTTTTCAAGATTAAATAAAGAATTAGATCATCTTAATTTAAAATTATCTAAAAATGAAGATAAACTAGAATTAACATTAAAAAATTTAAGTGGGTTAAAAGAAGATGAATTGAGAGCTCATGAGCAATTTGATGAAATAGAAAGTATACTTAAAAAATCAAAAGAACAAATATCAAGTTATAAACTACCTATCATACCTGAAAATTATTACACGCATTTAAATGAAGCTAATGAAGCAATAAATGAAATGTTATTTGAATTAAATAAAAAACCAATATCAATAAGAATATTAAATACTAGAGTAGATACAGCAAGAGACTTGACTTTAAAATTATATAAAACTACTAATGAAACAATAAAAACTGCAAAACTCGCTGAAAATACAATCATATATGGTAATAGATTCAAACCTCTTAACACAGTTCTAAATCAAGGATTAAAAAAAGCCGAAAAGAAATTCTTTGCTGGTAATTATAAAGAATCTTTAGAACAAGCAATTAATTCTATATCTCTAGTTGATGCTGATATTCATAAAAAATTGATCGAAGTTTATCAAAAATAAAAATCATTATAAGTGATTTTTTTTGCCTTTTTACTTTCAATAGTTTATAATGATTGCTAGGTGATAAGCATGGTTTATTTAGATTACTCAGCTACTACTCCAGTACTTCCAGAAATACTGGATAGTTATAATAAAGTAACCAAAGATTATTTTGGAAACGCTAATAGTTTACATAGTTTAGGAACAAAGTCTAAAGAATTGCTTAATGAGGCTTTAAAACAAATATGTGGAATTTTTAAAATTAATAATAAAGAATTAATAATAACAAGTGGTGCTACTGAGTCAAATAATATGGCTTTAATAGGAACAGCTCTTTCTTGTGGTAAAAAGGGAAGCAGAATAATTGTATCTAAATTAGAGCATGAATCTATATATGGAATATGTAAATATTTAGAAAAGAATGATTTTATAATCGATTATGTAAATAATGACTCTAATGGAGTTGTTGATTTTGAAGATTTAAAAAAGCTTATTACTAAAGATACTATTTTAGTAAGTATATGTGCTGTTAATAGTGAGCTAGGTATCAGGCAACCACTTAAAACTATTAAACAAATTATTAATAAAGAAAATCCTAATATTATTTTTCATAGTGATATGACTCAAGCGATAGGGAAAGTTCCTGTTATTTTAAATGATGTTGATTTAGCTTCTTTTAGTGCTCATAAAATATATGGGCCTAAAGGAATAGGGATTTTATATAAAAAAAATGGTGTTAATATAAAACCGATTATGTATGGTTCTAGTGAAGATTTAAGACCTGGAACCCCACCATTACCCCTTATTGTAGCTATATCTAAAGCTTTAAGGATTGCTACAAGTGATTTAAGTAAAAAAGAAACTAAAGTAGCTAAATTGAATGAAAAGCTAAATTTAAGTCTAAAAAAATATCCTAAAATATTAATTAATAAAACTAAATATTCTATTCCTCATATTTTGAATATTAGTTTGATGGATATTAAACCGGAAACTTTTATTCATGCTTTAGAGAAACACCAAATATATGTTGGGTCTAATACGGCTTGTTCAAGTGGCAAAATAAGTGCTGCAGTATTAAACATTTATAAAGACAAAACAAGAGCTTTAACAACCTTAAGAATTAGTTTGTCTCATTTAACTAGTAATGAAGAAATTAATATTTTTTTAAATGTTTTTGCTGATATTTATGATAAACTAAATAATCTTAATTAAGGTGATAAAATGAAAAAAATAATAATTATTAAATATGGAGAATTAAATACTAAAAAAGATAATATTTCTTTTTTTATTAATACTTTAAAAGATAATATAAAAAAAGCCTTAATAAATATTAATCATGAAATAATTTTTGATAAAGGGAGAATGTTTATTTATACTGAGAATTATGACGAAGTAATAGAGGTTCTTACTAATACTTTTGGAATTCATGAAATTAATATCGCTTATGAATTAGATAATAATAATTTAGAATTAATAAGTGCTAAATTGATGGAATTACTTAAAGATAAAGAGTTTAATACTTTTAAAGTAAACGCTAAAAGAAGTGATAAAAATTATCACATTAATAGTATGGATATAAATAAAGAATTAGGTTCACTTATTTTAAATAAATTTAAAAATAAAAAAGTTGATGTTCATAATCCTGAACTTAATATAAATATTGAAATAAGATTTAATAAAAGTTATCTTTATTTTGAAAAAATAAAAGGGATTGGGGGATACCCAGTAGGTACTTTAGGTAAAGGTTTATTAATGTTAAGTGGAGGAATAGATTCACCAGTTGCAGGTTATTATGCTTTAAAAAGAGGTATAAGAATAGAAGCTATTTATTTTGAAAGTCCACCTCATACTAGTTTAAATGCTAAAAATAAGGTATTATCTCTTGCTAGAGAATTATCTGAATATTGTGGCTATGTAAAAGTACATATTATTAATTTTACTAAAATTCAAGAAACTATTTATAAAAATTGTCCTCATGAATATATGATAACTATAATGAGAAGAATAATGTATCGAATTAGTGAAAGATTAAGTTACAAAATAAATGCTAAAGTTTTAATAAATGGTGAATCAGTAGGTCAAGTAGCCAGTCAAACTTTAACTAGCATGAAAGTTATTAATGAAGTAGTTAAGATACCAGTTTTAAGACCTTTAGCTTGTTTTGATAAAATAGAAATTATAAATGTAGCTAAAAATATTAAAACGTACGATATATCAATTTTACCTTATGAAGATTGCTGTACTGTATTTGTACCTGATCATCCTGTTATTAATCCGGCATCTTCTTTAGCTGAAGAATATGAAAATTTAATTCCTTATGAAGAATTAATTAATGAAGCTTTAAAAAATATTGAAGTAATAAAAATATTAAAAGAAAATAATAAATTTGATAATATTTTATAAAATTTAATCCATAATATAAATAAGGTGATACTTATGATATTAAAAGGTTATAATCATAATACTTTAAATAATCAAAAAAAATATTTACATGAATATTTAAATGAATATGGAGTTAATTTGAATCATAAAGATAAAATTAATGTCTTTAAAGAGGCTCATAAGCCTAAAAATTGTATCAAGTTTAAAGAAAAAAAGTAAAAAGGATAGTAAAACTATCCTTTTTTATGTATAATTACTATGGGTGAAGAAATGAAAATATTAAGTGTAAATGCTGGATCATCATCTTTAAAATTTACTTTATTTGAGATGCCAGAAGAAAAAGAATTAATAAGTGGAGTATTTGAAAGAATAGGTTTAAAAAATTCTTTTTATACAAT
>JAQUFX010000065.1 GCA_028684435.1 Bacilli bacterium | reverse complement strand
ATTATGAATCTATTAGTCAATATTATTAAACCTTTCATTTGTCAAACAAAGTTATGTATTATATAATTAATAAAGAAGGTGTTTCATATGAAAGAATGTATAACTATTAAAACCGATTATTCACTTTTAAAAAGTTTAATTAAAATAGATAATCTTATTTCATATGCAATTACTAATAATTATAAAACTTTAGGTCTAATTGATGATAACTTATCTAGTAGTGCCGAATTTATAAATATATGTTATAAAAATAATATAAAACCAGTGATCGGTTTTGATACTTTTTTAAATAATCAACAAATAATAATTTATGCTAAAAATTATCAAGGTTTAAAATCATTATTTAAACTTAATACCTTTTTATTAAATAACTCTTTAAACATCATAGAACTTACTAAATATATTAAAGATTTTATTATTTTAATTCCTTATAGTTCTAAAGATATTTATTATAAGTTAAAAGAAATAACTAATAATCTATTTATTGGTTATTTAAATGATGAAGAAGAATTATCTGCTAGTATTATGACTGATAAAATTATTTATTTTAAAATAGCATTATCTTTAAATAAAAAAGATACCATTTT
The DNA here is from genome assembly GCA_028684435.1 of Bacilli bacterium. Taxonomy (GTDB): domain Bacteria; phylum Bacillota_I; class Bacilli_A; order RF39; family UBA660; genus DUUS01. Next base: position 2,574 of record JAQUFX010000065.1, on the reverse strand, counting down.
TTTAAATACTTTAGATGCTATTAATGAAGGTGTTACTTTAAAAGATATAAATAAAAAAGATTATTCTTCATATTACATAGAAGAAAATAATGTTTCTGAGATTACTAACTTAATAAATATAAAAATAGAAAAACAATCTAATTTAATACCTCATTATGATAATAATATAAAAGATAGTTATAAATATTTACAAGATTTGGCTGTTAAAGGGTTAAATAAAAGATTATTAGGTAATATTTCTAATGAATATAAAAAAAGATTACTTTATGAATTAAAAATAATTAAAGAAATGAATTACGTAGATTATTTTTTAATAGTTTATGATTATGTTAAATATGCAGTTAAAAGTAATATTTTGGTAGGGCCAGGAAGAGGTTCAGCAGCTGGTTCATTAGTAACTTATTCTTTAGGCATTACATCTGTTGATCCCTTAAAATATGGTCTTTTATTTGAAAGATTTTTAAATCCCGAAAGAATAACTATGCCTGATATTGATATTGATTTTGATGCATCAAGAAGAAATGAAGTCGTAGATTATGTCAAAAATAGATATGGTAACTATAATGTAATGGGAATAATGACTTATGGAACTCTTGCCTCTAAACAAGCATTAATTTCAGTGTCTAAATTTCATGATAAAGATATAACTGAGTTACTTAAAATAATAAATCCAAAAAAGAGCTTAAAAGATAATTTAAATGATAATGTTAAAAAAATATTGAATTCGAATTTAGATATTAAACAAATATATTATGAATCATTAAAAATAGAAGGAATAAAAAAACATATTAGTACTCATGCAGCAGGAGTTGTAATATCAAATACTAGTTTAGATAATGTTATACCTATTTTGCATAATGGTGATACTTATTTAACAGGTTATACAATGAATTATTTAGAAGATTTAGGATTATTAAAAATGGATTTTTTAGCCATTAAAGACTTAACGATTATTTCTGATATTTTAAAATTAATAAATAATAAAATAAATATTAAAGAAATTGATTTAAATGATCAAGAAGTATTAAAGCGATTTACTAATGCAAATACAACAGGTATATTTCAATTTGAAAGTGAAGGAATTAAAAACTTTTTAAAAAAATTAAAACCATCTTCTTTTAATGACTTAGTAGTAGCTATTGCTTTATATCGACCAGGACCAGTAGATAATATACCTCAATTTATTAATAGAAAAAATAATAAAGAAAAAATAAATTATATTCATCCTAGTTTAGAAAATATACTAAAAGAAACATATGGAATAATAGTATATCAAGAACAAATAATGCAAATACTTAGTATTGTAGCAGGCTATTCGTATGGAGAAGCTGATATTATTAGAAGAGCAATATCTAAAGTTAAAAAAGAAGTTATTATTAAAGAAAAAGATAAATTTATTAAAAGAGCTATGAATAATAATTATAAAGAAGAAACTGCTTTAGAAATATATAATTTGATCTTAAAATTTGCTAATTATGGCTTTAATAAATCTCATTCGGTAGCTTATGCTATGTTAGGGTATCAAATGATGTATTTAAAAGTGAAATATCCTAAAGAATTTTATTTGTCACTTCTTAATATCAATAGCGGATCAAATTCTAAAACGAAAGAATATATTGATGAAGCTAAATTTTTAGGACTTAATATTTTAAAACCAGATATTAATTTAAGCTATAAGTATTATAATATAGATAATGATATTATAATGCCAATAACTGCTATTAAAAATATCGGTTCATCAGCATCAGAAGAAATTATTGAAGAAAGAAAAAAAGGTGAGTATAATTCATTTTATGATTTTATTTCTCGGATATATGGAAAAAGTGTTAATATTAAAACTATTGAAAACTTAATATATGGAGGAGCACTTGATTCTTTTAATGAAACAAGAAAAACATTAATTGAAAACATAGAGTCTGCTATAATTTATGCTGAATTAATTAATGGTTTAGATTCATCTTTAGTAGCTAAACCAACCATTGAAAGATATGAAGAATATCCTGCTAATATTTTAATGGAAAAAGAACTAGAATTATATGGCTTTTATGTATCTAATCATCCGGCAAGTAAATATAATGAAATAAAAATTAATACTATTACAAATTATTTTGATAAAGTAATTACTACAGTAGGTCTTTTAGAAAACATTAAAGAAATAAAAACAAAAAAAGGAGATTCAATGGCTTTTATTGAAGTAAGTGATGAAACTGGCAAATTAGATTATGTTCTGTTTTCAAATAAAATTGACTATGTAAATAGAATAAAAAAAGGAGATTTAATAAAAATAGTAGGTAAAGTAGAAAAAAGATTAGATAAATATCAAATAATAATAAATAATATTGAAGTTATAAAAAATTAAATAGGTTTTTTTTAAAAAAATAATAATTAATATTCGTCATTTCAAACTTAATACAATTAAAAGAACCGCAAAATTCTTGAAAATAAAATATATTCTCATCTTTGACACTTTTTCGAATTAAAAATCCTCCTAAGCCTTTACTTATAAGGTTTTGGAGGATTTTTAACAGGTTTAATTCTGCGTACTTTATTGTTTATTTGTTTTAGAAATTATTT
>JAQUFX010000028.1 GCA_028684435.1 Bacilli bacterium | reverse complement strand
GTTTAATAATATTTTTTATTTCCATAAATAATTCATACTCTAAATTAATTATTTTTTCTTCCGCATTTAATATTAAAGCTTCTTTTTCTTTTAAAGAAGGAGTTATATATCTTTCGCCAGTAGTTAAGGTTTGTCTTCTTTCCCAACCATATTCTGGTTTTATTTTATTTATATTACTTTTACTTATTTCAATATAATATCCGAATACTTTATTAAAACCAACTTTTAAATTAGATATACCAGTTTTTTCTCTTTCTTCTTTTTCTAAAGTAGTTAAATAATCTTTACCACCACGTCTAATTTTTTTAAGTTCATCTAATTCATTATTATAATTTTCTTTAATTAAATACCCTTCCTTAATAGTAACTGGAGGTTCTTCATAAATAGCTTTTTCAAGTAATTGATATAATTTTTGATGATCATTAAACTTAATATCTAAGTTTAATTTATCGATAATCTTTATTATATCTGGTAATACTTTTAAAGATTTTTTTATTTGTAATAGGTCTCTACCATTTAATGAGCCACATACAACTTTGCCACATAATCTTTCTAAATCATAAATTTCATATAAAAACTCTAATAATTCACTCTTTAAGATAAATTCAGTATTAAATTTTTCTATATAATCTAGTCGTTTATTAATTTTTATTTCATCTTTTAAAGGATTAATTAAAAAGTCTTTTAAAGTTCTTGATCCCATAGAAGTTTTGCATTTATCTAAAAGCCATATTAAACTATATTGTCTTTCTTTTAATCTTAAAGTTTCAAATAATTCTAAATTTCTAACCGTATGGATATCCATTAATAAATACTCATTGTTTTCAATAATAATTACATCATTAAAATGACTTATATCTTTTAATTGAATAGTTATTAAATAATAAAGTATATGTTTAATTCCTTCTTTAACTTGATAATTTTTTATATTATTTACTATTTTATTATTTTCTTCATATATATTATCAATGATAGTTATATTAATATTATAATTATTTTTTAAAATATTTAATATATCTAATTCAAAATTATTTTTAATAATTATCTCTTTTAAATTTAAATTAATAACTCTGTTAATAAGAGCATTTTTTTCATGATTTAAAAATTCAGCATATATATTGCCAGTTGAAATATCTGTATAAGTTAATAAATAAACATAATTATAATCAATTAAACTACCAATATAATTAAAATCAAAACTATTTAAGAATTCTAAATCAACGATAGTTCCTTTACTTATTACTTCTGTTACTTCTCTTTTAACCATTCCTTTAGTATTTTTAGGATTTTCTACTTGATCGCAAATAGCAACTTTAAATCCTTTTGATACTAATTTTTCAACATAATTTTTAACTGCATGATGTGGAACACCAGCCATTGGTATTCTTTCTTTTAAACCTCCATTTTTGCCTGTTAAGGTCAAATCTAATTCTCTTACTACTTTTAAGGCATCTTCAAAAAATAATTCATAAAAATCTCCAACCCGATAAAATAAAAACTCATCTTGATAATTATTTTTAATATCAACATATTGTTTCATCATCGGACTTAATTCATTATAATTTATATCGCTTATTTTCATGTCGTTTCCCCACTTATGTTTATTTTATCAAAATCATTAAAATAAGTCTAGAAAGTTAATTAAATTATAAAAAAAGAATAAGATTATCATCCTTATTTATTTTGTTTGTTTTATTGTCTTATCTTTCTGATAGGGTTTTGATACATAATAAGATATACTTCTTTTATTTTTATAATCATCCTTTTCATATAAAATAAATTCATATAATAATCCTGTATCTCTTAATTCTTTAAATATTTCACTTTCATTTGGTAAACCAGATACTTTAATAAAATATTTATTACCTTTTAACGCTAAATCATAAGCAAATTCTTTTTTCGATTGATTTTGAATTATTTTAACTGATTGTTTCCATATAGGATAACCTTCTTCAGTATAATCTACTTGTTCAAATTCAACAGGTTCTCCTTCCATTATTATTTTAGGTATTGGTAATAATGGGTCTTGCTCATAAAATACATCAATTTTATATGCTTTATTACTAGATTCATTATTATTTAAATTATTTTTATTTAAATAAGTTTTAGGTATATCTAAAGTATCTTCAAGACTATTTTTAATAAACTTATCTTTATTTTGAGTATATACTTCGATATATTCTTTAAGAGGCATTTTATCAATACCGCCATATAATAATTCTTCCAAATTTTCTCTTCTTACCATTAAATAAACATCGTAGTCATTTGAATCAATATTACTTATTATTATATGATTATTTACTCTTTGCTTTTTAACTAAAATACTTGAAGCAGTTAAATTTTTATATAATCTTATATTCTCTTGAGATAAATTATTCAATTCTTTACTACCTAATGGTTTTATTAAATAATAATTTTTATTATTTATATAACAATTATTATTTCCAATATCAGTTATTTCTGTTATCCAAGTTCGACAGTCATCAAGTATTTCTGGATTTGTAGTTAGGATATAAATATCAGAACCTAACTGACCAGTATTTAATTCATATCTTAATTTATTAATTGATTGTTTAACTTTAATTACAGAATTATTTTTATCATAAAATAACGTTCCATCTTTACTAATATTAGGAGATACCATAACTATATGAAAATCATTTATGGGAACATTTTTAAGATTCGTATGCTTTAAAGCCCCAAATTCAATTAAGTTAATAACTTCTTTATTAACTGGTTTCGTTGCATCACGATAACAACCATTATTTTTTTCTTCATAAACATAAACTTCTTCTAATAAAACATTACGATTAATAATTTCACTATCATATACTTCAAATAATAATTCTTCATTTTTACTTTTACAATTAGCTGCATATTCTTCTACTTGATTTTTATGAAATCCATTTGTAGACAAAATTGGTTTTAATAAAATATCACCAGCTTTATTAACTGATTTAATAACTAAATTATCATTAAGTAAAGCTATTTTGTCTAAATAAATTGTTTTTGCTTTTGTAATATCTACAAAATATCTTTTCATTTTTTTACCTCCATATTGCTAAGTACTTCTAAAGCATCATCAAAATTAGATACCCCTTTAATAATTATATCATATTTCTTTTCTTTGGCATACTTTAAGGCTTCTTCTAAATTAGCATTTGGAACAATAAATAAATCAGCATTCTCTTTTACGGCACCAGCTAATTTATATTTTATTCCGCCAATTTCTGTTACTGTACCATCTAATTGTATAGCACCTGTTCCTACTATTTTATTTCCTTTAGTAATATCTATATCTAATAAAGCATCATAAATAGCTAAACTTAAAATTAAACCTCCACTAGGACCGCTTTCTGAAGTTTTCGGATCGATTATTATATTTTTTTTAGCTTTAATATTATATATTGAAACGGCAGCAACACCTATTAATAATGTATCGTTTTCTTTAAAAATAATTGCTTCTTCATTAAATTCTTTATTATCTCTATTTATAACCAAAGATATACTATCACCAATATCTTTAGTCTCAATATATTTTTTTAAGGTATTTAAATCAGAATAATTAATTCCATCATAAGATATAATTTCATCACCAATTTTTAAATTAGCACTACATTTTTCATCAACATATATAATATAATTATTAATTTTATCTATTTCAAATGGGATATTACTTTTTTTATATGCTATTAATTTGGCATTACTAATAGATTCTTCATAATATAAATGATCTCTTTTTAAAGAATCTTTAATAGTTTCTTCATTATTATATGTTATTTCATCATTAGGAATTAATTCCCAAGATGGTATTATTTTAGCCAATAAATAAAATGGTAATTTACCCTGAATCATACCAACATAAGCCATATTAAATGATCCAAGTGAAGAATTTAAATCATTAGCTTTATTAATTCTTTGACTAATATCAATACTTCCTCCAGCTTTATATATGCTATAATCTGTTTTTATACTAAATGCACCTAGGAAAAGAAGTAAAAAAATTAAAAACGAAAGATTATATTTAATAAATTGTTTAAATCTATCATAAAGTTTATTAATCATTAATTTTGCATCCCTTCATTTAAATTATAGCAAATCAAAGAGGTATTATGATAAATAAAATTAAAAAAGTGTCAATAGTTTTACTTATAGTATTAATTATAATAAAAAGACCAATTATAATTGGAGCAATTTTAGAATCTGTTAACATTTGGATAACCAATATTTTTCCTTCTATATTTCCTTTTTTAATTATAAGTGATTTAATTATTAGTACCGATCTAATAAATTCAATCACAAAATATATTGGTTTTATGTTTAATAAAGCATTTAAAATGAGTAAATATTCATCTTATGTTTTTATTATGAGTTTAATTAGTGGATGCCCTACTAATGCTAAATATATTAAAGATCTTTTAGATAATAATTTAATAAATAAAAATGAAGCTATAAAAGTATTATCGATGTCTTTATTATATAACCCTATTTTAATATTAACTATAACTAGTTATTTAGAAATCGAAGATTCAATAATTATTATAATATTTAATATTATAATAAATTTATGTATTGGATTTTTTAATCGTAATGTTGAATGTGATTATATTAATCATAAAGAATTAAAACCTAAAGACTTTAATATTGTATTATCTGTCTCTAAAGCTATTGATACTTTATTACTTATTTTAGGTGTTTTAGTATTATTTAATGCTTTATCAGCAATAATATCCTATAATCATCCTTTAATTACTGGTATATTTGAAATAACAAATGGTATAAAAGAAATTAATTTTATCAATAATTATGATCATAAATTAATATTTACCAGTATATTATTATCTTTTGGAGGATTATCAATAAATGTCCAAATAAAAAGTATTCTAAAAAATTATAATTTAGACTACAGTTTATTTTACAAATCGAGAATTATTCATTTATTATTATTCTTATTATTAATTTATATTAAAATTATAATATGAACTATTAAAAGAAGTATAATTAAATCCGAATTTAGAAATATAACTTAAATTTATTCCATAATCATCGCCATTTTTAGCTAATATCGGCAAATTAATTGTAACTAAACAAAACTCAGATTTACAATTAACATTTGCATAACCTTGCTGTGATGTTCCAGCTTGAGTTTCTCTTATAATACTTTTGTTTCCTCTGCGATAGCCAGTAACATTTATGTTTTCAGCATCTTTAAAATTATAACTGTAATATAACAAATAGCCAATATTATCTTCACCTTTAGCAGGATTATATATTAATTTTAAACAATTTGATTTACCTTCATTAAAAGAATTATTACTAGTTTTAATATAAAATCTAATTGAATCTTTATTTCTATCAGAACCACCATCTTCACAAGAAGCAATTCCTATTAATTCTCTTTCAATAAAATCAGTATTTATTTCTTTAATTATTAAGGCTTGATTAAGTTTTAATTGCGATAATTCGTTACTTTCTTGATCATCAGAGCGAATCGAAATTAATAATGATAAAATAAAAACTATAATTATCGATATTAAAGTAATGCTTATAATAATTTCTACTAATGATATTCCTTTAGTATTTAATTTCATTTTATCACCCTCTTAATATTTTAGCTTTTTTAGCTTCATAAGTTTCTATATGTACTCTTTGCGTTAAAAATAAGACAAAAATTATATTGATATAAAATGAACCACCATAACTTAAAAATGGTACTGGTATTCCAGTTAAAGGTATTATTGCTAATATTCCTAATAAATTAATTAATAAATGCAAAAGAATAAATATAAAAGAACCATAAGCCATTATAGAACCACTTAAAGTACTAGCATGCTTGGCAATTTTTAATATTCGATATAAAAGAACAACAAAAGCTAATAGAATAATTATTGAAAAAATTGCTCCTAATTCTTCAACTATAATTGGAAAGACAAAATCAGTATAAGCTTCTGGCAAATATAGATATTTTTGAGTAGAATTACCAAGTCCAGCTCCAAATAAGCCACCATTATTAATAGCTATAAAACCATTGCATACTTGATAACCTGTTTTATCAATATATCTTGTACAAGGTTCTTTAAAAGTGAGACGACTAGATTGCTCAGTATTTAAAACCTTATCTCCAAATAAAATAAACAAAGATATAATAATAACTGATATAACACCTAGTATTTTAAGTTTTTTTACTTTTGGATTATTAAAAGGTAAAGCTAAAAATATAAAAAATGCAATTCCACCAATAACGGCTGCGGTACCTAGATCAGGTTGAATTGCAGTAAATATTAATATAATTAAAACAAATACAAAAGGAGTTATTAATTTATTTAAAGTAAAATCTTTTTTATTATATATTTTTTCTAAAGCTACTGCCAAATAAACAATTACTATCGATTTAGCAAATTCACTAGGTTGTAATGAAAAAAAACCTAAATCATACCAACTTCTAGCACTATTAGTAATAGTCCCATAAGGTATTAAACCTGCTAAAAGAAATATTATAATTAATATTCCAACTGGGCCTAATAATTTATATTTTTTTATCGGTTGTTTAAGCACTATCAAACCAAATATCCATGAAGCTATTATTATACATATATGTTTTTTAAAATAATAAGATTCTTCTAGACCGTTATATAATACAGCTGTAATACTTGATGCACTAAAAATCATTACTAATCCTAAAATCGTAAATGCAATCATTAGAAAAAAAAGAGTTTTATCCATTTTTTTAAAGGCTGATTTCATAAGCACTCCTTGTATAATAATATCATAAAAAAACCATAATTAAAAATAAGTATTATTTTCTTTACATATTAATTAACACCAGATATAATTAGATAGTAATATAAAGGAGGTGAACTTATAAATCTTTTTAATAAAGATAAAGAACTTATCTTAAAAATAACAAATGGTATTTTACTAATTTGGTTTTTAGCAGCATTAATATTTACTGGTAATAACTTAGTTAATATTTTAGTTAAAGAGCCAAATTATACTTTTGAAGAATATAAAACCGAATATTGTGATAATAAATATAAGGAAGAAATTAAAAATGATTGTGAAAGTATGTATAATAGTTTCTTAACAAATGATAAAAAAGATAATTATTATCAAAAAAGAAATCTATACACATCAATTATTAATGTTGTTATCGTAGGTACAGGTTTATTAATCATAAACACAAAAAAACCAAATAAAGAAAAAAAATAGTATAAAAGATACTATTTTTTTAACCCCTAGCTGTAAATTTTGTAATTCTTTTAAAATTTTTTTTATGATTTCTAAACAATAATAATAAATAAGTTATTATAACTCCACTTATACTTATACTTAATGTAATAATCAATAATATTAATAAATCTTTATTCATATAATTAATCCTCCCTATAATATAGATTTAGCAATTAAATTCAATATTTTATAATCTTGATGTTTTTGATTATTAATAGTAAATATTTCTCCTCTAATAGTTATATTATCAATTTGAGGATTATAAAAACGATTACTAATTATATAATCAATATTATTATTAATTATATGTTTTATATCATATAAAACATAATAATTTCTTTCTGGATTAATGCTATAATTTAAAATCACATTCAAATTATTATTATTTTGCTTTAAAATATTCAGAACATTAGCCGTATTTTTTAAATCTGCTGGATCATTAGTAAATAAATATAAAATATTAGTAGCCATATTTAAAATATTACAATTAATTTCTGAATATATATGACTTAAATCAAATAAAATAACATCATATAATAAAGATGCTTTAAAAACTAATTTTTCTATTGTATTATAATCAATGCTTTTAACTTCTTTAATATCTTTTGGACAAGATATAAAATCAATATAATTATTATATTTAGTAATATAATTAAAAATATCAATATCATTTTTTTTATTTAAATCATTATGAAAATGATAAATAGTTTTTATTGGAATTTTATTAAGTGAAATAGCAATTGCACCACTATATAAATCAAGATCAACTATTAATACTTTCTTTTTATTGTTACATAATGTTCCTGCTAAATTTAAAGTAAAGGTTGTTTTACCTACTCCGCCTTTTGCTGAATATACAGCTGATATTACTCCTTTACTCATAATCAACCTCTTCGATTACTACCTTATCATCTAATAAATAACCTTGCATACATATTTCTGCCTTATATGAATTAATATTAAATATCTTACCAAAAAAACTGGTAATAGAATGACTGTTATATATAAATAACTTTTTATCCTTATAATTAACTTCTAATTGTTTAGTAGTTATTTTTTTATTTTCATATTCTAATTTAACTTTTTCATAATAATTATTTACATTACTAGTTAAAGTTTTTTCTATTATATTTTTAGTAACAACTTCTAATCGTTTATTTTCAACAAATATTATGGTATTATCAAAAATAATTGCTAAAAATAAAAGACAAATCGGAAAAATTATAAAAAATAACCAAGCATTTTGTTTTGTCAATAGAATCACTTCCTATTATAATAATTAGTATAACATATATAATTTTAAAAAAAAAGAGCTCTTTTAAGCTCTACTTGAATATTTTCCATCTTTAGTTGAAACAATAATTTTTTCACCTTTAGATATAAACAAAGGCACTTTTACTACATAACCAGTTTCGATAGTCGCATCTTTATTTGCATTATTAGCGGTATTACCTTTTGTAGCATCTAGGGTTTCAATTACTTCATATTCAACTTTTTCAGGAATAATAATATCTATAATTGCACCATTATGCGTTACAATTTCTATATTTAAATTTTCTTTTAAATATTTAATTTTATCTTCTAGAATTGAACTATTTATTTCTAATTGAGAATAATCATTATTATTTATAAATACATAAGTATCCCCTTGTTTATACAAATAACTCATATCTAACCTATCTACATGAGCTTTTTCAATCTTAATATTAGTATTAAATGTTTCTTCAAGGGTTGATCCGGTTTTTAAATTTTTAAATTTTATTCTTACAAATGCTGGGCCTTTGCCAGGTTTAACATGCTGAAATTCTAATATTTGACATAATGAATTATTAATTATAACTGTCATGCCATTTTTAATATCATTAATATTAATATTCATATTAAATCACCTATTTTTTTTCTTTAAATACTTGTGTTTTATTACAAGTTTTACAAAACTTCTTAATTTCCATTTTATCTGGATTATTTACTTTATTTTTTTCAGTGGGTCTTATTATAAAACCACATTCACTACATTTTAATTCAATATTAATGCGATTTTCATTCTTTTTAGCCATTTAATATTCCTCCTTCATAAGCATATGTATTATAACATATTAATTTAGAAAGAATCAAGAAAATTTCCAGACATATATGATTTTCTCAACTATATTATATTTATCACAATCTTGACATACTTTATTTTTTGAATTAGAAATATCTTTACAACAACTTCCTTCTGGGTAGCTATCTAATTTATAAAGAGTCATTGTTCCAAATAATATTACTAATATAATAAACATACTTAACATAGTATTACTTTTCATATTTTATCACCATATTAAATATACTAAAATTAACCATTTAAATCAATCTAATTTAAAAAGATCTGTAATTTTTCTCATTACTCTTGAATTTATAGGATATCGATAATTACTAACCTTATTTTTATAACTAATATTAGGACTTACCATTGCGATTGATATTTCTGGTTTTTCAAAAGGAAAATACATTACATAAGATGTATTTGTCGTAAAAGTATCAACATTTCCATCTAGATCCGTATCTAAATATGAATCACTAGTACCGGTTTTACCTGCTGATGAAAATTTATGATTTGTATAACTATAAGCCGTTCCATTATAATTAACTAATCTAAACCCTTCTCTAATCCGATTTAAATATTTTTCTTCAATTGGAGCATTATTATATACTTTATTAATTTTCTCATAATATATACTTCCATCACTATTTAAAACACTCTTAAGTAATGATAACTGGGTACGATTACCTGTTGATATTGTATTTATATATTGAGCTAATGATAATGGAGTATAAGTATCATAATGTCCTACTGCCATATTTAGAAGTAAATCATCAGTTATCGTACTACTTTTAATTCCTAATGATTCTTTTAATAAATCAATTCCCGTAATATTACCTAAACCATAGTCTTTTAATACTTTTCGATATTCATTAAAATGATTTTTAGTAGCATTTATTTTTATATTTGGTTTATATTTATTACCAGTAAGCTTGATTGCAATTAAATATTGATAATAATTACTTGACATTTTTAAAGCCCGTATATCATCAATATAACCTAAACTTCGCCATGAGCATTTAGGTTTGTTATTATATAGTTTAATACATGAATCAAGTATCTTTTTATTTTCTTCAATTAAATTGTTTTTATAACCAACACTTATTGTCGCTCCTTTTACAGAACTACCCATATTATATGAATTTATAACATTATAATAAGAATAATCTGTAAAGGTATTATCTTCATTAATCTTTTTACCAATTAGAGAAATAATACTTCCATCTTGAGGATTACTAACAATTATATAACTTTGATTAAAATATTTAGAATTTGCATTTTTTTTAGCCTTTATCATTTCTGGTTCTAAAATTTTTTCTATTTCAAGTTGCAAATTTATATCAATTGATAAAACAATATCTTTACCTCTTTGATAATCAGATATTAATTTTAATTTATTATTTTCAACTTTATATTTAGCTTTTTCACCTTTTAAATAATTATCATATATATATTCTAAATTTGATATTCCTACCCGATCATTAAGCTTATAATTTTTATTTAAATACTCATCTTTATATTCTGATGGAATACCTTGTTTATAAGAAGAAATATTTCCAAATATATCTCTAAGTAGTGATTTATATAAATAAGTTCTTTCCCAAGTTATATCTGTTCTTATACCTTTTAAATTAAGTTTATTTATTAATATATATTCTTCATTTGTAATATTAGTTTTAATTATTTTATCTTCATAAGCATAACCGTTATTCATTAAATAATAAAAATAAGCACTTTTTTTATTTACTGTTTTTAACATTTCATCAGTTATTAAATCTAATTTATTATTAAGTAAATCTGTACTAGATATTTTTCTTTCATTATATAATTTTAATATATTAATATTAAGCATATTATCAATAAGTTCTCTGTTATTTAAATAAAAATAATATTTTAAATAATATGGAGCTATATTAACTTCTATATCTATATTTTCAGCTAAAATATCTGCTATTTTTAATTCATCAGAAGTTTCTATATTCAGTTTATTATAAATAATAGATTTAACCCCAATATTATCTACTAATATATTACCATTAATATCTAATATACGTCCTCTAGGAGCAGTCATTCCTTCTATTATTCTATTATTATTTTCTGCTAAAATTTTATTATAAAAATTTTTTTTATATAAACATAAAAAAGTAAGTCTTCCGATAATAATACAATTAATTATAATAAATAATATTATTAAAAATTTTTTCATATTTTTAGTATAAGTAATTTTTGTATTTTCTTACATATAATAAAATTAGGTGATACAATTGATAAATATGATAGAAGGATATATAAATAAATTAACCAAACATGATGTAAATAATTTTGCAATTAAAAATAATATTAATTTAACATCTAATGAACTTGATTTTACTTATACTTTTATTAAAAACAATTATAAGGAAGTATTAAATAATAAAAATAATTTTAATTTTAATAAATATCGCTCTAATTTTTCTGAAGACAGTTTTAATAAAATTAAGAATTTAATTAATAAATATTCAAGCTATTTATAACTTGAATATTTTTATTTACTTAATTTCTGTACCACCAAATATACTTACATGATTTATATAAATAGTTGGTGATTTTAATTTTTCCCCCGGTATGTATTTATTTGTTGCTCCACCAAAAATTGAAATACCTTCTGATTTCAAAATAACATTTTTGGGTAGTTTAATATCAACACCTCCAAATATAGCTATACAATCAATAGTTATATCATCAGTTATTTTAGCATCACTTAAATCTAATTCAACTCCACCAAACACAGCAATACAAGAACCACCCTTAAAAGTATCTGTAATTTTTTCTTCACAACCTGCAAAAATACCGAAATATTCTGGATTATTCTTATTATCTTTTTTTCTGAAATATATTTTAGATTTAAAAATTAAAGATATACCTATTATAATAATGATTAATGGTAAAAATATTTTCCCTACCATAATCCAGGCAATATAATTTCTAGTAGCAAGAAGTAATAATACACCTATGATAATTCCTAAAATTGAAGAAATAATATTATTTTTGTTAATTAAAGATATTAATGAAGGAATTATTATAAATAATGTCCACCATCCTTCAAAAAACAAATTGATGTTCCATATATCTAAATTATTAATTAAATATATTAAACCGACTATAACCAGTATAGTTCCCCATATTATAGATTTTTTTTGTTTCATACTTATCTTCTCCTTTTAATAATTATATCAATAATTATTAATTTTTTCTATTATTATATCTTCCATTAAATTCGGATTAAACTTTTTATTTTTGATCATTTCTATTTCGTATTTATAAGGAGGTTTTTCTTCTATATGAGGCGTTTCTAATATTTTAGGAATATGTTTTAATTTATCATGATAAATAATATTAATTAAATTATCAAAACCAATCATACCATAACCAATATTAGCATGGCGATCTTTTTTAAAACCAATTTCATTTTTACTATCATTAATATGAATACATTTAATTTTATTAAGCCCAATTATAGAATCAAATTTATTTAAATAGTCATCTATTTTAGATATATTTATTCCTGAATCATTTAAATGACATGTATCTAAACAAAAACCTATTTTAGCTTTTAATAATACCCCATCTAATATAATTTTTAATTCTTCTATATTAATACCGATTTCTGTACCTTTACCTGCCATTGTTTCAAGAAGAATAGTTATATCATCTTCAGGTTTTAATACTTTATTAAGGGCATTAATAATATTATTTAAAGCAATATCCTTTTCATGCTTTACTGCACTTCCAGGATGAATAATTAAATATTTTACTTTTAATAAATTACATCTATCAATTTCTGTTCTTAAAAATTTCATGCTAAATTCATATTTATCAGGAAAAATATTATTAGCAAGATTTATTATATAAGGAGCATGGCATATAATTTTATCTGCTAAAATATTATTTTCTTTCATTAATTTATATGCTTCGATTGTCAAATATTTATTAACTTGGGTTCTAATAGTATTTTGAGGTGCTCCCGTATAAAACATAAAAGTATTGGCACCATAGGCAATTGCTTGCTTTGCGCACCCTAAAAGTTGATTTTTACCATAACTTACATGTGAACCAATAACTAACATAAAATCACTCTTCCTTTTATAATTATAACACATTATAAAAAATATCGAAAAAAAATCAAATATTAAATTTGATTTTTATGAACAAGTAGAATTATCTATATTTGCTTGACCAATCCATGGATTTTTAAAATTAGGATCATTATCTATAGAACCCAGTTTATTAAGAGTAGTAGCATCTAGATTTTCTATACTATTACTATTATCGCTTAAATATATATAATATGTAGGATTTTGATTAGCAGCAATTGTTACTAAAACTTTACCACGATAGTTACCTGAGCTTTCAATTCCTAATGAAGCTAAATCATAACAAGTTTTCCCTTGACCTTTTAACAAAATATCAACCTGATATGCTTCTTCTGCTTTAGTCATTACTTTTTGAGCATAAATTTTAAGTGTGCTCTTCTTAGCATTTTCCATTGTTTTCATTACATTTGGTATCGCAATTGCCATCATAATTGCCAATACTACTATTACAGCAAGTAATTCCACTAATGTAAAACCTCTGTCATTTAATCTGAACATGATTATTACCTACTCTCTAATATAATTATAATAATATTATATTTAAAAGTCAATCATTAATTAATTATCGCGGGTATTTATGTGTTTAACTTATGATAATGTCTTAAGTATTAACTTTTGATTATGTCTCAAAAATAATATACAATATGTCACGAGGTGACTTACATGAGAAAGGTAAAATTAAGAATGAACGAACATGAAAAATA
>JAQUFX010000064.1 GCA_028684435.1 Bacilli bacterium | reverse complement strand
AATAAATTTAGAGTGATACTGTGGGATTAAAAGGATTGAATAAAATTAAAGAAATAAAGAAAATATTAGTAGGAAAAAATTGAAGAATTTATATAATATAAGGAATATTATTAAAAATATAAGAATTCAGAGAATCTCCTACTGCAAACCAACCCCTTCTTTTTTCTTCTTTTCGTCTTTTTGAGTATGTGGGGAATATTGTTTATTAGTTATGCATATATATTCATATAGTAGCTGTTAACAGTTTGGATTGTTTTTAGTAAAATGTTAACTGTATAATAATTCACTTATATAATATTACTTAAATAATATCTTATAATATATCTTTTAATAATATTTTATAATATATTCTTTATAATATCTTATAATATATCTTTTAATAATATTTTATAATATATCTTATAATATATATTATAACATATCTTATAATATATTCTTTATAATATCTTATAATATATTATATATATATTATCTAATATACTTTAATTATATTATTTAATATAAGTTATATCTTTACTTATATTCTTAATTAATATTATATATAATATACATATTATTAATTAATATAATTAAAGAATATTCTTTATTGTTGGATATATAATATATATCTTTTAATTTAATATATTGTATATAATATTACATATACACCGCTGTTATGTATAAGTTGTTATTACCCTAAGAATTAGTTTATTTATTATCATTTTTGTTATAGTTACCTTATCATTTATTGTATTCTACATAACAACCTTTAATAAAAAAAAGGTGCTATATGATGTTTTTATATAGCACCTTATTTATTATGTTTATTTTTGGTTCTTATAATAGCTCTAAGGAATAACTTTTATTTGTTCCTAAATTAAACTTTTGGTCTTGCATCTCTAAATTTTCAATAATTTCTTTTATGGTTGCTTTTTTATCAAAATCATTTAAATTTATTCTAATTTCATTTATTGGTTTTCCTATATATTTATATTTCATTTTACACACCCTCTTTATTTTTTTTGTTATTATACAAATAACTATATATATAATAGAACAAAACATATATAAAGCTTTACTTTTTTGTTATGTATACTTAAAAAACCATATATTTATAAACTAATAGGTTAATAAAAATAACCTTTATTTTTATAAATATTTGTCAATAGTATTTTTATTTTTAGGTTCATAATTTGAATAAAAGTCTTTTTCATCTTCACTATAATCCTCATAATTATAATGATCGTACCAATTTTTTTTAAAAATCTCTTGCTTTGGTTCTTTATATTCTAATAAACTAAAAATATCTAAATTATTTATATTAATTTCATAAACATTTAAATTTTTTATTTCTATAATTTTATAAGGTTCTTCAATAAAATTATAATTGTTATTACTCGTTGTAATATATAAACTCTCATTATTAATTAAATAAAAATTAATTGTCGCTCTGTCGTTTTTTACATAATATAATTTATTATTTTCTTTATCAAAAATTGAAATAGAATAATAACCTTTCTCTATTTCCAACATCTCTTTAAGAACTTTTTCTATACAATCATTTTTTTTAATTTTCTCTTGGAATAACTCAAAAAATTGTAAACTGTCACTTTTATTTTTATCAATATTATAAATGGAATTAGATAAAATTCCATTATGAACAAATACAAACCTGTCATTTTGAAAAGGTTGTAAACTCATAAAATTGTGTCCAGAAGTTGTAATTCTCTGATGGGTTATAATCATTTTTGCTTTATAAAATTCTGTCAACAAATTATCTTTATTTAAAAAATCAAAAGATTTTTTAATTCTATTATTTATAAAGTAACCGTCCCCATCACTATTAGTTGCATATGAAGATATACACCCATTTTTTAAAACTGAAAATGCCTTTTTAATTTCTTTTTTTTTGTTGCTTTTAGTTATCATTATATTTATGTTACACATTTTAACCATCTCTCTTTTATTTTTTTATTTTATTATTATTTGTTCTTTTATAGTTTTATTTGTTGTTATATTTTTTTCAATGTATAAAGTTTGTGTTTTAGAAATACTATTTTTTATCATATATTTTGCCAAAACATAAGCCATAATATCCAGAACATTTTTAACCAAAAAATACATTTGAATTAAAGAAATAACCCCATTAAAATTTATACTTCTAATCTCAATAGTGGGGTTATTATTGCCAGAAGTATTTATAGATACATATCTTTGTTCTACATTATTAGGGGTTAATTTTTTTGCATAATCTCTAAAAAAATTATTTTTTACTTCACTATATGCAAAACTATAATTTTCTAAAAATTTAAATATTTCTGTTTCTATTTCCTTAGAAACTTTATAATCACAAATTTTTTTAATAAAATGTGTGTTATTTAAACTTATATGCATATGCGCCCCTGTTGAAGAATTAAACTGAATAGACCCACCCATATAATCTTTTATGTTTAATAGTTCTTTAAGTTTTGAAAATAAAACGTTAATGTCATTATATTCTATGGGTTTGGTTATTACTTCAACCCCTGCGTTATTATCAAAAAAGTACCCTTTTATTGAACTGTCATTTTCAACTTTAAAAAAATCTAAAATGTAAAACTCTCCACCAGAATGATAACTTTCAATATCATTTTGATCAAAAGCAACCTTGTCCATATTATAGTTCCCCTCAATTTCTATGCCAAAAGTCATATTTTTTTTAATTAAATTTATCTTATTTTCAAAAATTTTTGAATTTAATTTACTCATTGTAACCCACTCCTTTTATTTCTTCTTTTGTTATTTCTTTTTTTATTTTATTTTCTATATTTATGGAAAAACTTGTAATTTTTGAATACTTAAATAATTTAAGTTGTTCTGCAAAATGTTTAATAACTTTTTTAATTATATCAACATATAAATCATAATCATCATAATTAATTTGTAAATTATTATTATCAACATAATATAAACTTGAAATTAAATAAACTGCGTTTCTCATTTTATCACTTAGATAATTCCCACTATACACCACATTTAATAAATATTTTGTTAAACTACTATTTACAGTCATTTCTTTTGCGCGCCATCTTATCATTTCTGGGTTATCATCAATTTTTTTAATTATTTTTTGAAGTGCAGGGTAAATTTTTATTTCAATTTCCCCAGAAGATGAGGTTTCTATTTGTTTGGCAATATCATAACCCTTATATTTAGTTTGTATATATTTACACATCATTTTATCACATCCTTTATTTGTTTGTTGTTATTACATAAATGATGTAACAAAAGGTTTATAAAGCTTTTCTTTTTTGTTATGTATACTTAAAAAACCATATATATATAAACTAATAGGTTTAATATATACTTATTCCAAATAACATAATTTTTGCACTTATACATAACTATATTTATATTTTTATATTATGTATACATATAATATATGTAATTGTAATATAAAACTTTAC
>JAQUFX010000063.1 GCA_028684435.1 Bacilli bacterium | reverse complement strand
GTTAGAAGTAAATTTAAGGAACCAGCTGTTTCAATACCAACTAGTTTTCTAACCAAAACATTATCTTTTAATAACTTTTTCATATTAGTTGATAATACTAACGCAACCATCATTGGCAAACCTTCTGGAACAGATACAATAATTATAGTAACTGCTAATGTTAAACCATAAATAACATAATCCATAATTAATGGAAGATTATTTAAAGTCGCTATAATAGCTTTTATTTCAAAATTATTACTAATAACAATGACTGATAAAAGATAAGAAAAAAATACTAATATAGCTGCTATATATCCCATTTTACTAATTACTTTTGCAAGATGTCTTAATCTTAATTTAAGTGGACTTTCAGGATTTTGTTCTCCTAATTCTTTTGCTACATTTCCATATAAAGTATTATTCCCAACATAAGTTATTTTCATTATGCATTCTTTTGAATAAACGACACTACCTTTATATAATTTATTTTTTTCTGTTGCTTGATTATTTACAGCTTTTTTTGAAACTTCATAGCTTTCTCCGGTTAGGGAAGATTCATCTACTGTAACTTCTCCTTTAATAATAATTCCATCAGCCGATACTGCTTCACCTGCTGATAGCATAACAATATCTCCAACTACTAAATCATCTACTGAAATATTAGCTACTTTATTATTTCTTCTTACTCGAGTAAAAATTTCACTATTTTTTTCTAGCAATTTATTAAATGCTTTACCACTACCATATTCACTTATCGAAGAAATAAAGGATGCTAAAAATATAGCTATTAAAATGCCAAGTGTTTCAAACCAATCAAATTCCCTGAATAAAAAAACAACTTTAACTGCTAAAGCTATTAATAAAATTTTTATAATCGGATCCCCAAAAGATTCTATTAATAATTTTAAAAAATGATTTTCATTTTTAGCTTCTATATTATTGCTACCGTATTTTTCTCTTGCTTCAATTACTTCTGCATCAGTTAAACCGTTAAATTCCATAACTAATCCTCCGATTAAATTATATGGGACAAGTTATTAAAAAATTACTAATAGTAATTTAATATAAAATCAATGTAAAGTGACTGATATTTGACAATAATAAATTGTAAAATTTACGTAATTATTTTATAATAATAATGTAAAGCGAGGTGTCTACTCGATGTTAAAAAAATTAAAAATACTTTTATTAATAATGTCTTTAACTACTTGTTTAGGTCTTATGAGTAGCACTTACTCTAGATACGTAGCAAGCGCCAAAAGTGATATTAATGCCCAATTTTCAAAATGGCAAATATTAGTAGATAGCATTGATATTACTAGTAATAGCCAATCTAGTGTCAATATAACTCCAATAATAGAAGAAAATCAGTTTATAGCATCAGATACTATTGCTCCATCCTCTAAAGGTTATTTTGATATTATAATCGATCCTACTAATGTAGATGTTTCATTTAATTATGATATAGTTTTAAACGTTCTAAATAAAAATATACCTGATCTCTTAATAAGTAAATATGCTATATTACCGAATACATATATTGAAGGTGATACACTAGAATTTATACCAATAGTTAATAATAACATTAAAAATGCATTACTTTACAATAAAAATGAACCAGGATATACATTTAAACCTTTTACTATAAGAATATATTTTGAATGGTTTGAAGGTACTAATGAAGTAATGAATGATGAAGCTGATACAAATATTGGAACACTAGCAGTTAATGAAAATACAGTTCTTGAAATGAATGCCAATATAACATTTGAACAAATAATTGAATAAAATATAAATGCACTTTAACAAAAACCTCTTTCCAAAAAACAACATGAATATAGAGTGCAAAAAAGACAGCAAAAGCTGTCTTTTTAAATGTCATATTTTTTTTTATGCGATGCTATAATTTTAACTATTCTGTATTATATGTTTTCTACTATAATAGTTTCTTGTTATTCTAAGCAAAAAATAATATCAGAAGTCATTTTTTATAGTCTACTTTTGTCCATCTCAATAACTGGAATAACATTGCATGTATTTTCTTTTAGATTTCCGTATACTTTAGAAGTAATATCGTCTGTTTTTACCAAAGCAAATCCAGATAATTCACCATAATTGCTTTGGGTCCAATAACAATTATTAGAAGATAAGAAATTATATTTATCATTCATAAATCTAAAAAAACCATTTTTATTTATTGTATCAGTTATTATAGTATTTAAACGATTATTATATTTAATATTTCCTAATACTTTGTCTGAATAAGAATCAATTATTATTTGTGAATTTTTAATATCATTAGAAATTATTTTTATTATATCTTCTACTAATAAATGTCTAGTAGGGACATTCCATGAACTTACAAAAGTATTAAAGGTATTAATATAATTATTATAATTAACCTGTTCATAAGTTTTAAGTGGATTAGGAAGTAAAGTAACATAAGTATCATCTAATGTGTTATTTTCATCTATTATATATGTTTTAATACATGTATCACTTATAGTAAAACATTTATTATTATTAATTACATCTATTAATATTTCATCACCTAAATTATATCTAATATCGCTTGATGTTCCAATATCTAAATATTGTTGTGCAGATAAGCTTATTTCTACTTGTACTGATGGTAATATTTGATAATTTTCATCTTGTTGTTTTTTTAATAATTCGTTTTCTTGAAATTCATGAGCTTTATTACCCCATATACTATCTAGCTCATCAGTACCAGAATCAAGAGGCCAAGAAACTGCTATTTCAAATACTTCTTCAGTACCTTTCGATAATATATAATTTTTACTTAATTCAATATTAATACTGAATGGATATCCATGAGAAATTAAATCTTCCATATATTCTGAAGTTACTCCATTTACACCAAGTTGAAAAGAATCATTAGGATCTCCTAATATTCTTGCAGATATAACTTCATAATTAACTTCTGCATCTGAATCCCCTAAATTTCTTAAAGTAATCAATTCCGTTACCGGTTCCATTCCAGGATATATTTCTGAAAGTGACATAACTACGCTATTCTTCACAGCTGAGCCATCTTTTGAAAGTTCAATATTCCATGCCTTTACGTTTACTTCTGTAGATACTCCCACTATTCCACTATATGCAAACCAAGCCAATGTGGCCGATATGAATGAAATAGCCATAAATAATAATGATACAAAATTTAATTTAAAGTATGTTTTGTGGCGTGTCTCCATCATATGTCACATCCCTTCGTTTAATTTTTTCGGTTAGATATTTTCGTTAAACTTTTTACTTCTTTTTTTATCTTCAATATTAAACATAGTAATTGCAATTTCATATCCAATAATTCCTACTAGTGGAACTATAATGCATAAATAGAATCCCATATCCGTTGCAATTATTTTATACAAAAATGATAATGAATTTATTTTATATGTTACAACTCCTAATAATTGATTTT
>JAQUFX010000062.1 GCA_028684435.1 Bacilli bacterium | reverse complement strand
TAGTTTTTTTCATGATATATATTTTAATTAATGTATTAAAAAAACAGATTTCACTTTCGCTTAATTTGTTTTTTTACTTTTTTACAACTTTTTTAATATTTAACCTACAAATTCTTGACACTATCTTCATATTTGTTGTACTTTATAAATAAATCTTTATATTATTTATATTTACTCTTTAATATCGCATAGTATACTACATCGAAATACTTATTAAATCTTTTGTTGTAACGAGCTTCTCTAAATTTTCCTTCATATTGCATATTTAATTTTTTAAAAATTTTTAGTGATGATTCGTTTTCTTCTACACAGTCTGCTTCAATTCGATTTAAATTAATATTATTAAAAGCATAATCAACCATATATTTAACACATTCTATAGCATAACCATTATTCCAATAATTACTATTAAATAAGTAACTCATAGAAGCTTTAGAATGTTTAGAAATAATTTCTAAGCCAAATTGACCAATTACTTTATTTTCTTCTTTTAAAATCACTGCATAATTCCCACTAAAATTAAGATAATCTTGATTACTTTGATTTTCTACATAGCTTTTAACTTCCTCTAAAGTATTTGCTCGCCCTAAAAATTTCATGGTTAATTCATTCCCCATGATATCATAAAAATCTTGCCAATCTTCTTTTTGAATTCTTCTAATAATTAATCTTTCTGTTTCAAATTTTATATCATTATAATTAATATTTGATTCTTTATTCTCCATTAAGTTTTCCTTTCTTTATTAAAGTTTATTATAATACTTATATAATACTTCTGCAAGTTCTTAATTGCAATCTTATATAAAAACAAAATAACTTTCATTCGCTTATTTTTCTATTGTTAATAAAAGGAAACTAATAAATAATATTCGAACATCAATTAAAATAATATTTTCGTAAGTAAATTCGTATGTAATTACAATAAAACAATATTATAATTTACTATAAATTCACACCAAAAAATATTTTTGATAATATATATTTTTCTGGATATTCAATACATTTTAAATTCTTTATAAAAGTTTCTCTATCATACTTTATTAACTTTTTATCAATAATAATATCTTGTTGTATATTTACTATAACATAGCTTGTAAAACCATCTCTAGTACACCCACTACTTCCAATATCAATAAGTTCTTTAGAATTACTTAATATATTAAAAGCTTCATGTTCATGTCCAACTATTATTTTTGTACATTCTGAAGTTGAAATATTGTTTTCAACTATTCCATTTGTTAAAATTGAAAAATCATAAAAAGGATAAAATCCTTTTCTATTTTTATCAATTAAAAAATGTTCAAATAATATATTATTAAATTTTAAATCTAAAGATTTATTTTTTAAAAATTGTAAATATTTATCTCCTAGTTGTTCGCTTACCCATTTATGATGCTGCTTTTCTGAATCTTCCATTTCATTATCTATTTCAGCCCCATTTATATAATATAATTCATGATTTCCTAAAACCATTTCAATATTATTTTTAATTATTAAATCCAAGCATTCTTTAGGATTAGGTCCAATGCCTATGACATCACCTAAGCATATTATTTTATCAATATTTTCATTCTTTATATCACTTAATATTGCTTCTAAAGATTGCAAATTACCATGTATATCTGAAAAAACAGCTATTCTCATATAAATCACTTCCATTAATATTTTAACATAAAATTAAGATATTTTTATTGCTTTTGTATTAATTGAATAATTTTTATCTACTACAAAAAATATTAATTCATCATTGTAATCATAAATATTATTATGATTATATATTACACCATCTATCTTTAGATGTAAAACAGTATGTTTTTTCAACAAATAAAAAAGAAACTCTATCTCCAAAATTTCTTTTTTCATAATTAGGATATAACATGTCGTTCTTTTAAATATGCTATATATTCATCTCGTTTCATGTCGCAATCAAAGTATCTGTTAAAATTCCTTTTGCTATCAAAATTCATTTCTCTTTTCATGAGAGCAAGTAGACTGTCTGATATCTCGTTATCGCCCGAAAAACTAATTTTTGTTGTTATACTTGTTTTTTTTCCATCAACAACTAGCCAAAATTCATCATGGTCTGATGATTTATTTATTTGTTCAAAGCCTTTTTTTAATAATATACTTTTAACATCTCTTTTTTTTCTTGGCATATTAATCCTCAAAAATCATTTTTAAATTGTTTTTTAATTCTCTAGCTTTTTCATCAAGTTCTTCATCAGGAGTGCTTGAAAATAATTTGTATTTTTTTAAAAAGCATTGATATAACTTAGATTCAGCTTCTTCTTGAGTCTGACCATAAGAATAAATTTTATAAATATTATTAAAATAGTAGTAAATATCATTCTCGAGTTCTATTTTAAATATAACCGGATTTTTGAATCTTATTTCTTTTGAACAATTATCATCTTTTAGAACATTAAATTTCTTTTCAATTTCTTTCATATTTAGTATGTCTCCCATACTAATACTATGCTCTAAGTCAGTAGGTTTATTACATATATAATCTTTCCCAATTTTAGAACTATATCCTCTTATGTATTTGGAAATCAAATTATGACATTTGTAGTAATTAACGATTTGCGAACTACTATATTCATTATAAAATGGCACTGATAATCCAGCATTCATATGACATTCCTCCTATAATTTATTATTTTTTATATATTCTTCACTTTCTTTCATAAATTTAGTTAAATATTGCAAATTAATATCAATTTGCTTTTCTTCCGGTGTGTTAATATCAATTAATGAAACAACTCCCTCAAAAGCTTTGGTATCTGTGAAATATCTCTTCCAACAATTTACCTCTTCTTTTTCAATTTGAATTTTATTATACCATGCTAAATTAAAACTAAGTGAATTAATAGTTTCGACATCTTTAAAATACTTATCTTTTATAGTATTTATATTTTTTTTATCTAAAACTCTTGTCACAATATATCCAACTCTGATAATTTTAGCATATGAACTAAAAATTTTAAATATATTTTCAATAATTTTCGATTGATTACTAATATCACCCTCGAACAGTGTAATGGCAATATTATTGAAATTAGAAATTACCCAAAAATTAATATTTTGATCAAAAATCAAAATTGGTATATTGGCTTCTTTAGGTGCGTTACCATCTATAGGTAGAATAATTGGTTGCCCAATTTTTTTATACTTTTCAGAAATCTCACTTGCAACTTTTGCTGGATTATAAAGTGTTCCATTCTCAAAAAATAATACTATTTGATTATTATCTTTCATGTCTCCTCCTTTTTTATAAAAATATTATAGCATATTTTCTAAAATTTAACATCTTAAAAAACAAGATGTAATTAATTGTGAAGTAAATAAGTAAATTCCAGTTTAGATATAAGAAAGCGGAAGTAAGTCTTAGAAGAAGTTCCAGTTTAAAGTATTGCAATATTAATTTTAATATTTATAATAAATCCTCGGATGTCTCTA
>JAQUFX010000061.1 GCA_028684435.1 Bacilli bacterium | reverse complement strand
TTACTTAATTCTGGATGAATTTTAGCAACACATGAATCTTTTGCTCCAGACTCATTATATTTATTTAGATTGAATTCTACAAAAAATAAAGGGACTTTGGTATGATTTTTTGTTAGTTTGCGGTTTAGGTATTTGAACATATTATTTATTTTACTCCTTTTTTAACTTATAACCAATCATTAGATTTATTTAATTAAATTAATTATTATAAGTATAATATTAACAATTAAAGATAATCCAAATAAATTTTTATATATTTTTATATAATTATTTTGCCTATTAAATTTATTCTGTAAATCTATTGTAGTTTCTTCATCACAAGTATATACATCCATGCCCATATTATAATAATTTTCACCTAAAATTGGCGTAATTAAATTCTTCCTAAAACATTCTCTTAAATTTTTGTATTGTAATTCTTGTATATTATTTATAATTAATTCCTCCTTTCAATACCAAATAGTATTTTTGTTAAATTATTTTCTATTAACCCAATCCATTAAATCATTAATATCAATGCAAAATTCTTCGTCTTCTTCATTTTCTGAAAAACTTCTTATTGTTATTTTCATCAATTCTATTTCTCCTATTTCCTCATAAATAGGATTAAGTCTACCACCATATTTTACTATTTTAATTTTATCAGTCATAAATATTCCTCTTTTCTCAAATGTAAAAACAATCCAAGAATTTATCTCATCTTATTTTTCACTATTTTAAGTAAATTAATAAATTGATCGAGTTCATCCTTTGTAAAATTAATATTAATTTCACTTTCAAATTTCTGATTTTCATCATAATCTTTAATATGTAATACACAATTTCCTTCAATATTTTTAGGGTTTATTTCAACTTTAAAGTCATCGCCATAAATATTAAAATCTTTGTTGTTTTGATTAAATATTAAATCTAACATCTGTTTTTGATAAGGATAAAGGTGTATATGCCCATATTGTCCAAGTCTAAATAACCTTATTACTTCTTGCCGATGCTCTTTTTCTTTGTCAAATATTTTGTTTCCGTTTTCAAATATTAAATCCATTATAAATCCTCCTTTATTTTTATGTTTTAATAAAACTCCAATTCAGCAACTTTTCTTTCAAGATCATATGTATAATTCACGTGCCAATCCGCTAACGTTTCAGCATTCAATTTATTCTTGAAAGAAATTAGTCTATCTTGGACTTCATAAAACACATTAATATCAGGTTCTGTATTATAAATATATTTT
The DNA here is from genome assembly GCA_028684435.1 of Bacilli bacterium. Classification (GTDB taxonomy): domain Bacteria; phylum Bacillota_I; class Bacilli_A; order RF39; family UBA660; genus DUUS01. The sequence continues at coordinate 2,278 of JAQUFX010000061.1, read as the reverse complement.
CCCAATTTCGTTAATTCATCAACCAGTGAATCAATGTATAAACATAAATTATTATTTGCTTCTAGTGTATTATCTGCTTTTGAAATATAATCCCCTACTTCATAATCATTAAAATACATACTATTTTTCATTTTAATCTCCTTTCTAATAACATAATCAATTCTTCCTTTTATGATGATTTTTTAAGAATCCCTATGTATTGGGGTTTGTTGATAGTGGTTATTGGCTGTAAATTGGTATTTCAAATATAAAAGGAGCAAACTCCCATGTTTTTATCCCACGGTTAGGGATTCCGTTTTTTATCGGGCATGGAACTGATTTTCAACCCCTTCGCTCCTTAATAATATTATATTGGTTGGTGTTTGTTTTGTCAAGATATTTATTTTATTGTTTTAATTAAACTGCATCTAATAATTCAACTAGGAAAGTATTTTTATCTGATACTCCACTTCTATTTATTGCATCATTGATTGCTTTACCCTCACCAATTAAAACACCTTCTTTTTCTGGTCTAGTTAATAATGTATATACTAGCTCTTTTGTTCTCATACTTGGTGGAGTTGAATAGTCTATTGCTCCTATTATTACTTTAGCACTTGATCCTTGATACTTATGGACGGTGCTTGAGTAACCTGGAATTATATTTTCTTTTAAAGTACCATAATCAAAAACAATTCTATCATCTATAATGGGGAAATATATAATTGCTGAATTTTCATATATATTAATTTTCTCTAGTATCCCTATCCATCCATTAAAAACAAAAGTTTTATCTCCATTAATATTACTTAATTTATAATTATTCTTTAAATTCATTACCTTATCTCCTGTCCTTAAAACAAAAGATTTATCTTTGGCAACCGTAATTTTTAATTCTGTCTTATTTTTGTTTGGAGGATTAAATATTGCTTGAATATCTGAATTTAAATTAAATACACAGGCATCTCCTCTTTCTTTTACAGGGACTAAAATTTGAATATCCATAATATCACTAACAAGATCGCTATTCCAATACTTTTCAAAATGTTCAATTACATCTTTTCTTATTTCATCTTTTTTATTATGTATAGAAAAATGCATATCCTGCAACTCACCTATGGTTAACTTACCTGTAAAATTATTTTCAAATATTTGTGTTCCTTCTCTAACACTACTAGCAGCTACAATAATTCCTGATTTCTGTGCTTGCCGATGTATTTTTGTTAATTCAACTACTTTAATAGACTTTGAATAGTACAAATCTTTGGCTAAATTCATACACCCTATTGACTCCAATTGTCCTAAATCTCCTAATATAACTAATTTTGAACCTGTCTCTATAGCTTCTATTAGGGATAGAAATATTTCTCCTCCAACTAATGATATTTCATCAAGAATTATAATATCATATGGTAATTTATTATATTTGTTAAAACCAAATCCATTCCCAGGTTTATAATTAAGTAATCGATGAATCGTACTTCCCTCTTGACCAGTTATTTCTTGCATTCTTGCTCCTGCACGACCACTTAGAGCACATTGTGCAAAAGAATATTTTCCTTCGTAACATCTTAATGCTTGTAATGCACCCGTAAGAATACTCGATTTTCCAGTCCCTCCTTGACCTGTGAGGAATACCACTTGATGACTTAAACAAGCTTCTATTCCTTCTATTTGTTCATCTGTGAATGCCCAACCTTGTTTTTGTTCTTGATTTTTAACTACCTCTTGCCAATCAATAAATTCAAATTCATTATCAGCGTTATTTATCCTTTTCAATTCTTTAGCAACTTCGTTTTCTAAATCCCAATATTTTTTTAAATAAATTCTTCTTTGGGTTTTCTTCTCATTATCTTCTACTAATAATATATTTTTATTTTTTAATTCTTCAATTGCTACGCTAATATTGGTGTTTTTATTACTCTCATTATCTTCATATATTTCAACAATATTATCCATCCCATCAAATTCTTCAAATATGTACCCCGTTAATTCTCCAGCAGTAATAAATGAATTTCCGTTCTCACCTAAATCATTTAATAAATAATTTATATATCCCTTTATTCTTTCTGGTGATTTAGTATCCATGCCGTTGTTTAAAGCAATATTATCTGCTGTTTTAAATCCTATCCCTTCAATATCAAAACTCAACTGATAAGGATTCTCCTTAATAATATTAATTATCGTATTCGGATTATTATATTTACTAATTAGTTTTTGAATAAATTTTGGGGATAGACCTAATCCGTCTAATTCTAAGTAAACATTACAATAATCTTTTCCTTGTTCATATCTTTCT
>JAQUFX010000027.1 GCA_028684435.1 Bacilli bacterium | reverse complement strand
CACTAAAACAAGAAAATAATATAGTGTTATTTTTTTACCGTGATATAATTTATCTATAGGTGATAATATGAATATAATTAAATATATTGATTATAATGTTATTTTTATTGTTCCTGATCAATATAAAACTAATATTATAAAACTTATTAATAGTCAAAAAGAATTATACAATATTAAAATTTTTGCTATTAGTGAAATTAAAAAAAAGTTATTATTTTCTTTTGATGAGCAAGCTATTGTTTATTTAATGAAAAATTATAATATGAGTTATTCTTATGCTATTGATATTATAAATAATTTATATTATATATCATTTGATGAAAAAAACTTTAAACTTGAATATCTTACTAAAATAAAACAAGATTTAAATAATAATAATTTATTAATAAAAGATAATTATTTCTTAAATAATTTTAATAATAAAAAATGTTATGTCTATGGATTTAAGTATTTATATAATTTTGATGAAAAATTACTAAATATAATCAATAATATCACTAAACTAGAATATATTCATGATGATAAATCAAAATATAAGCATAATGTTTATTCATTTAAAAATATTAATGAAGAAATAGAATTTATAGCAAATGATATTATTAAAAAAATTAATAATGGTATAAATATTAATAATATTTATTTATCTAATATTAATAAAGAATATATTAGTACTATAAAAAGAATCTTTTCTTTTTATAATATACCAATTAATTTAAATGAAAAAACACCTTTATATTACATATTAAGTTCCTATAATTTAATTAATAATCTGGATAAACCAGAAGATTATATCAAAAATATTAAAAATATCGAAATAAGAAATAAATGTATCGATATTTTAAATAAATATTACTTTGTAAATGATTTAACAAATATAAAAGACATTATTTCCGAAGAATTAAAAATTAATTATCTTTCAAATCCTGTTAATAAAGAAGCTGTTAATATCATCGATTTAAAAAACGATTTTATAAATAACGATATGGAAATATATTTAATTGGTTTTGCAATAGAGTATATTCCAATAATTTATAAAGATGAAAATTTAATAAATGATAATATTAAACCTGATTATTTAGAGCAAACTTGGGAATTAAATAATATTGAATTCAATATTTGGAAAAATATAATTAATAATACTAAAAATCTAACGATAACTTTTTCTGAAAGTAGTATAATAAATTCTCTTTCTATATCCCCTTTAGCTAATAATTTGAGTATTAATAATTGTGTTTATAACGAAAGTAATTATTCAAATATTAGTAATATATTTAATTTAGGTATCATGCTAGATAATTTTCTTAAATATGGTGATATACATGATAAACTTAATATATTAAAACATAATTATCCTAACATAAATTATTTAACATATGACAATAAATACGATGATATTAATCCTAAATTAATAAGAGATTATTTAAATAATACTATTAATTTATCATATTCAAAATTAAATATTTATTATCAATGTGCTTTCCGATTTTATTTAGAACAAATTTTAAAACTAAATATATATGAAGAAAAATTTGAGCCCTATATCGGAAGATTATTTCATTATATTTTATCTAAAATATATGATAAGGATTTTAATTTTGACCAAGAAAAAAATACTTTTTTAAAAAATAATTATTTTGATTTAAGTCCATCTGATTATTTGTTCTTAAATATAATGTGTGAAGATTTAAAAAAATCTATTAATCATATCATGGATCATTATAGCCAAACTTTATTTAAAGAAATAGAGTGTGAAAGAAATATAACCGTTATGAGTAATAAAGATAACATTAATATAAATTTTAATGGCATTATTGATAAAATAATGAAACATGAAAATAAAATTGCAATTATCGATTATAAAACTAACGCTATAAATAATGATTTATCTCTTATTAATCAAGGATTAAATATCCAACTTCCAATTTATATATATTTAATTAAAAATCAATATCCTCATACAAATATAATTGGAATTTATTTTCAAAATGTTAATCGCATAATTTCAAATTATAATCAAAATAAAGATTTAGAAAAAATAAAAAAAGAAAATTTAAAATTGATTGGTTATACCATTAATGAAGAAAACATTATAAAAGAATTTGATTTCACATATTTAAATAGTGAATATATAAAAGCTATGAAGCTCACATCAAAAGGGTTTTCTAGTCATACTAAATTACTTAATAAAGATAACTTTAATATGCTATATAAAATTGCTGAAAACAAGATTATTGAAAGTGCTAATAATATAATAAAGGCAAAATTTGATATTAATCCTAAAATTATAGATAAAAAAAATTCAAGTTGTGAATATTGTGCTTATAAATCTATTTGTTTTGTTAATGATAATAATTTCAAGTATTTAAAAAAGGATATAAATTTATCTTTTTTAGGAGGTGGTACTTATGAACTGGACTAAAGAACAGTTAGAAGCAATTAATAAAACTGGTTCTAATATTATTGTTTCAGCAGGAGCTGGTTCAGGTAAAACTGCTGTTTTAACAGAAAGAGTAATCACAAAACTTAAAAATGGCTTACGTATTAATGATTTATTAATATTAACATTTACTAATAATGCTGCTAAAGAAATGAAAGAACGAATTAAAAAAGCCATTAATGAAATTCCCGAATTAAAAGAAGAGATTAAATATATTGATAGCGCTGATATTAAGACTTTTGATGCTTATGTGTTATCTCTAATTAAAAAATATTATTATCTTTTAAATCTAGAAAAAGATATTAATATTATTGATAATTCAATTATATTACTTAAGAAAAAAGAAATATTAAATGATATTTTTAATAATTGGTATAATAAAAATAATAAATTTTTTGAAGACTTTGTCACTACCTTTGGGATAAAAAATGATAAAGAAATTAAAAATTTGATCTTAAATTTAGACCGAAAATTAGATTTATTAATTGATAAAGAAACTTTTTTAAATGATTATATCGAAAACTATTATAATGAAACTAATCTTAATAAATATTTTGATGATTATTTAAATTTAATTAAAAAAAGAATAATTACTATAAATAACTGCTTATATAATTTGAAATTCGAAATAAATAGTGATTATTATCAGAAACTAGATATCTTACTTACTAATTTGATAAAAAGTGAAAACTATGAAGAAATAAAAACTAACGCTAATATTGATATTCCTAGGTTACCTAATAATTCTTCTAATAATGCTAAATACTTTAAAAGTGAAATAATTAATAATTTAAATATTATTAAAGCAATGACTCTTTATAATAAAAACGATTTCATAAAAGAAGTATTTCAAACAATAGATTTTGCTAAAATAATAATATCAATCCTAAGTGAGCTAAATGAAAAAATTACCAAATATAAATTTAAAGTAAATCACTTTGAATATAGCGATATTAGTAAATTAGCCATTAAATTATTAAAAGAAAATGATAATATAAAAGTAGAAATTAAGAATAAATATCAAGAAATAATGATTGATGAATATCAAGATACTAATAATATTCAAGAAGAGTTTATTTCTCTAATTGAAAATAATAATGTCTACGTAGTTGGAGATATAAAACAATCTATTTACCGTTTTAGAAATGCTAATCCCACTATATTTAAACAAAAATACGATTTATATAAAAATGGAAAAGATGGAATCAAAATTGATTTAAACAAAAATTTTAGATCAAGATATGAAGTAATTAATAGTATAAATAATATTTTCAATTATGTAATGGATGATAATATTGGTAATGCAAATTATAAAAAGGAACATCAATTAGAATATGGTTATCAAAATTATAGTAAAATTGGTGAAAATAATTATAATAATAACCTTACTATTTTAAATTATCAAAATAATAAAGATTATGATAATAGTGAATTAGAAGCATTTATAATAGCAAAGGATATTAAACAAAAAATAAAAGATAAATATTTGATTTTAAAAAGTGATAAATTAATTCCTTGTACATATGATGATTTTTGTATATTAATAGATCGAAGTACTTCATTTGACATTTATAAAAAAGTCTTTAATTTTTTTCAAATACCAATTAATTTATATAAAGATGAAAATATTTTACATAATGATGAAACTTACCTAATTAAAAATATTATTACCTTAATATTTAAAATCAATAATAAAAATTATGATAATATTTTTAAAACATCTTTTATGAGTATTGCAAGAAGTTATCTTTATGATTTACGAGATGAAGAAATATTTATTATATTTAAAGATAATAGTTACAGCAAAAACGATATTTTCGTTAAATGTGAGAAAATTGCTTCGAAGCTTAATAATATTAGTAATAAAGAATTAATTGAAAAGATTATTGTAACATTTAATTTTTACCATAAAATGATATCAGCAGGTAATATAGAATATCGTACCATTATTTTAAATAGCTTATTAGATAAAGCAGATGAATTAAATAAAGTCGGCCTAACTTTAAACAATTTAGAGGATTATTTTAATACATTAATAACAAATAATGATGAAATTACTATCTCAGCAATTCCTTCTAATAATAATGCAGTTACTTTAACCAATATCCATAAATCTAAAGGATTAGAATATAATATATGTTATTATAGCGGATTAAATAAAAGATTTAATTTAAAAGACCCAATTGATAAATTTATATTTAGTGAAGAATATGGACTAATATTACCATATTACAATAATGGTATTAAAAAAACTTTTATTTTTGATTTATACAAAGAAAAATATAACGAAAATGAAATATCTGAAAAAATAAGATTATTTTATGTAGCTTTGACTAGATGTAAAGAAAAAATGTTTATGCTAACATCAATAGATAAAGAAAAATTGCCTATTATAAATCAAAATAAAGTTATAGATTATACAATAAGAATAAATTATCGCTCATTTCAAGATTTATTAATTTCAATTTATAATATAATTGATAAATATATAATTGAACAAGATTTAATCGAAATTGATCAAAATTATAAACTTAATAATAAACCGCATTTTAATAATATTGAAAATAATCTTTCAATTAAGGTTAATGAAGTAGAATTTAAGAAAGAAATATTAACCAAAATAATATTTTCTAAAAATAATAAAATCTTATATACTAGCAAAGAAAAAGAAAACATTAAAGCCGGCACTAAAATTCATTATATTTTAGAAAATATTGATTTTATTAATCCTGATTATTCTAAATTAGAAAACAAAGAAAAAGATTTGCTTAAACATTTTTTATCTCTTCCTATTTTAAAGAATATTAAAGATGCTACTATTTTCAAGGAATATGAATTTATTAATGAAGAGAATCATAAAATTGAAAGAGGAATTATTGATTTAATGCTAGTTTACAAAGATTTTATTGATATTATTGATTATAAACTCAAAAATATCAATGATGATGCCTATAAACTACAATTAGAAGGTTATAAAAATTATATTGAAAAGAAAACTAATAAAAAAACCAATATTTATTTATATTCGATATTAAATAAAGAACTAACCCAAATAAATTAGTTCTTTTTTAAAATCTGTTTTTTGACATTTTATATATATTAAGTTATTTTGATTTAGGGGATTTATGAAATATGATAAAGATCAAATTAAAGCTATTAAATCAATGAATAATACTTTAGTAATAGCAGGAGCTGGTTCAGGAAAAACTACAACCATAATAGGTAAAATAGAATATATAATTAAAAATAATTTATATAAAGAAGAAGAAATACTAATTATTTCTTTTACTAACGAAACAATTAAAGAACTTAAATCAAAAATAAAATATCAAATAGATATAAAAACATTTCATAAACTTGCTAAAGACATAATATCAAAAATTAATAAAAATTTATCTATTGCAAGTGATTATGAATTAAAGTATATTATTAATGAATATTTTAATTCTTATGGACAAAATAATAAAAAAACAAATTTAATAATTAAAAGAATTATGCAAATTACTAATCAAAACCAAATTCAAAATTTAATTTATGCTTTCATTAATATTTATAGATGTAATTATCAAGATATTTATCATTTATATAATTTATATAAAAAAAGCATTTTTATGAATAGATATTACTTTAAAATAATTTTAGATATATATTTAATTTATTTAAGGGAATTAGAATCTTCTGGAAAAATGGATTTTAATGAGCTTATTATAAATGCCACTAAATATATTAAAGAAAATAAAGTAAAACTAAATTATCAATATATAATTATTGATGAATTTCAAGATATATCTTTGATTAGATTTAAATTAATAAAAAGTATCCTAAACCAAAATAAAGCTAATATTTTTGCCGTTGGCGATGATTTTCAATCAATATATAAATTCAGTGGGTGTGATATATCATTATTTATTAATATTAAAAATTTATTACCTAATATAAACATTATTAAATTAAATCATAACTATCGTAATAATCAATCTTTAATTAATATAGCTAATAAATTTATAATAAAAAATAAAAATCAAATAATTAAGAATACTTTATGCCATAAGGATGATCTAAAACCGATAAAGATAGTTTTTTATGTTGATAAAAAGACTGTTATTAACAATATTTTAAAACATATAAAAGGGAATATATTAATTTTGGGAAGAAATAACAATGACAAAGAAAAATTTAATATTATTGAAAATAATCGTACCAAATTTTTAACCATTCATAGCTCAAAAGGAATAGAAGAAGATAATGTAATATTAATAAATCTAGATAATAATATTTTAGGATTACCATCAAAAATTAAAAAAGAAAATATATTAAAGAAAATATTAAAGTCGGATTATATTATTCATGAAGAAGAAAGAAGACTATTTTATGTAGCTTTAACTAGAAGTAAAAATAATGTTTATTTAATTACACCATATAATAATTATTCAATATTTGTTAAAGAATTAATAAAAGAAAATAAGAAAAATTTGGATTTTATTCACATAAAGTGAAAGTAATTTCGGTAATTGGAATTCCTTTAATATAAGCTTCAATATTATATTCTTCTGATTTTTTTAATTTTTGTAGTTTTATAAAATTATTAATTGCTTCATTTAAATTATTATTTTTCATATTATAGCAATCTTGGTAAGAACAAAATTTATGGTAAGTAACATTTTTACCAATTAAATTTTTTGTTATGTTTTTAGTACTTATACCATTAAGTTGTTTTGTAATATATGTACATTCTTGATAAGCAAAACTCTGATTAATAAATTTCAATAACATTCCTATTAATAAAACAATAATAAGATATATATACTTCTTCATAATAACACCTTATAATTATTATGTTCTAATTTTTTATAATTATTAAGCCCATTTTATTTTTACTTACATATAATATGAATGTATATGGAGGAATTCATGAAAATAATAGAGAAAAAACCTTTATTTAATTCATTAGATGAAATTGCTTTAGGAAGTATTCTATTAAACAACAATTTATTGGTTTTTTATAAAAAAAGTAATAGTATATCTATGTTTAATCAATATCTAGAAAAAACTGTAAATTTATATATTAATAATAATTATATCACCGGTACTATCTTTAATGATAAAATATGTTTAATCAAAAGTAATGAAAAAGATAAAATATATATAGTTAATGATTTCTTAAAAGAATATGATATCATTAAACCAAATTTTGAAAATAATGAAAAAATTATTGACATAACAAATAAGCATAATAATAATTTGATTATTGCTACCAATAATAATATTTATAGTTATAATATTAAAAAAGAAAAATTAAAAAATATAGTAACTGAAGAAACTAATAATTTAATTGGTTATAATAATATTTTATATAAGAAAGGTATAGATGGTATTATTTCAAGGTTTAATGGAAGTAACAATCTTATTACCGCTATTATATACTATAATAAATTATTATATATCGCCTATCAAAAAGACGGTAATTCATATATAGACGCAATTAACGATAGCGGTAATATTATAAATCATTTTTATATCGAAAAAAATATTATAATAAAAGCGATAATGCATAATGGGATATTTTTTATATTATTAATAACAAAAAATAATAAGTTTGATTACATTTATTACTTAAGCTAAAAAAATAAAGATTTAATCTTTATTTTTATTTTGGTATTTTTAATGTTTGACCAACTTCTAATAAGCTATTTTTTAATTCATTGATTTCTTTTAGTAATACAACCGAAATATTATAATTATTAGCTATCGACCATATACTATCTCCACTTTTTACTGTATATATTTCATAATTTTCTTGCCTAGTAAGAGAAATAATTAATATTTGGCCTATTGTTAATAAATTGGTTTGTAAATTATTTATTTTTTTTAATTCATCAACGGTAATTTTATATGTATTTGCTATACTCCATAGTGTGTCTCCGGCTTTAACAGTATATGTGCTACTGCCAGTTTCTAAACCAGGAATTATTAATCGCTGCCCTATTGATAATATATTACTAGTGAGATTATTTATAGACTTTATTGCTTCTACTGTTGTATTAAACGTTCTTGCTATTGAATATAATGTATCTCCTGCCTTAACAGTATATGTTTCTCCACCTTCAATAGTTCCTTGTTTTAATCCTGGTATAATTAATTTTTGACCTATTGATAATATATTACTAGTAAGATTATTTATAGACTTTATTGCTTCTACTGTTGTATTAAACATTTTTGCTATTGAATATAATGTGTCTCCCACTTTCACAGTATATGAACCTTCTAATGAAGGAGTTTTATAAATGAAACCCATATATTCAGTTACTGCTTTAACAGTAGCCTCAGCATAATCACCCCAATTTTTTTGTAATCTTTCAACATCATTAGGATTATCTAAAAATCCGTATTCAACTATGACAACTTGCATATTATTTGTATCTCTCATTATATAATAATAATCTTGGCTTAGATCAACGAGCGATGTCTTTTGATAAACCGTTCTCGTTTTTTGACCTGCAGAACCAATATTAGATAAAATCATTTTTGCTAATTCCGGAGTGTTTCTTAAAGCATATATTACTTCTGCGCCTTCTCCTCCACCAGAATTTATATGGGTTGAAACAACGATAGCATTTTTAACATCTCCAAATGGTTGTTTTATTCGATTTATTCTCTCAGTATTAGTCAAAGTTTCATCAGTTTCTCTCGTCATATAATAAGGTACACCTAACTCTTTAAATCTATTAGCTATATATTTAGATATTTGTAAACTTTTATCTTTTTCAATTATTTGTGAGCTAACAGCTCCAGGGTCACTTCCTCCATGTCGTAGATACCTGTAAACACGGTAAAGGGTTTAAAAAAAGTTCCATTCAATTGTGACGTTTCTTTTTCCTGTTTCTTTATCAATTTCTCCTACTAAAATTTTAACAATAAACAATTCTATGACCTCGCGACTCAAAACTTTAATATCTTTATATTTTTTTATTAATGTACCAGCATTAATCATATTGTCTTTAATGGTTTGATATTTTTCCATTTCAGAACTGATAATCACTAATCTTGAATTCATTTTTTCTATTTCACTATTATAGTCTTTTTTTAATCTCATAAATTCTTCTATTGTTATTATTCCATCTCTCTTATCTTCATATAGTCCTTTATAATAATAATGTTGTTTATCAAGTTCTTTCTCAATATTTTTTCTTTCAATTTGAAGTGATTCTTTTTTATTATTATAATCTTCTAATTTAATTAATTCTGTTAAATTAGCATTTAATTCTGATGATTCTAAATATGTCTTTACTTTTTCCTTAAAACTATTTAAAACTATTTCCTCTAATAAATCATAACTGATTGAGTTATTAGTACAATTAATTCCACCTTTTCTTCTGCTTCCACATCTTAAGTATGCTTTTTTTCCACTAGCAACATGGTAATTACATTTTGTATATATTTTACCACAGGTCTCACAATATACTTTTCTAGAAAATTTATGAATGATTCCATCGCTTTTTACTCTGTGATGTTGCGATAATCTTGACTGAACTGCATTCCAAATACTTCTATCTATTATTGCTTCATGTGTATTATCAACAATAATCCATTTATCTCTAGATTGTAAATGCTTTTTCTTATTTTTATAACTCAAACTAATTCTCTTTTTTTGTAATAACTTACCTAAATACACTTCATTTCTTACAATCATAGCAATTGTATCATTATTCCAATAAGTCATTTTGTCTTTAGCATTTCCACATACAAATTTAGAACCTAATAATAATTTATGTTGATATGGACTAGGTATTTTTTTATCATTTAAATATTTACAAATTTTATAATATCCAAAACCATCAACATATTTATCAAATATTTCTTTAACAACTAAACTTGCAACAGGGTCAGGAATTAAATGATTCTTGTCATTAGGATCTATCAAATATCCATATGGAGCAAAAGAACCTGTAAATTTTCCATTTTTCCTCTTTATATCCAACGCACTTCGAATATTTTCAGAACCATCTTCTAAATACCATTCATTTACAAGACCATTTATTTGTCTTGCTTTTTTATTTCCTTTGACTTCTGTATCGGCATGGTCTACTATTCCAATAAATCTAATTCCCCATTCAATAAATTTATTATGAAGTATTGATTCAACTTCTTCCATTGTCCTTGTAAATCTAGATTGACTTTTACAAATAACAATATCTATTTTCCCTTCTTCACAATCTTTTAATAATTGTTTAAAAGCTGGTCTATTGTTAGATGCTCCTGATACATCATCATCTACATATATGTCAAAAATTTCCCATTCGGGATTATTTCCAACAAACTCCACTAATAAATCTCTTTGGTTTCTTATACTTTCACTATCATCAGTTTCTTTTAGTTTAAATCTATCCTCATCAGATAATCTTAAATACCCACCTACCTTTTTAATAATAATCATCTCCTAGCAAAAGGATTTTACAATCATTATTTAATGTATCTTTAACCATGTTCATTCTAACATACATAATCAATTATTGCATATCTTTCTGCAGGTATTTTTCTCTTTTTCTTCTTTATATAAAATATATAATAATTTAGCATATTTATATGTAAAATTCTTTTTCATATCTTCTAAACTAAGATTATCTTTTTTGATAATATCAATAACATTTATATTTAAATTAATATTGATCCCTCCTGATTAATCTTATGTGTATCAGATTTAATTATATCTTTTTTGATTACTCTTATATCTCACTCCTCCTTTTAAAATATTTATTCCATTCATCTATATCATAAAACTTATGATGATATAGATAGTAATCTTTTGATAAAGAAAAAGGGGAAACTATTTTAAAATAGCTCCCCCATATTCTAATCCATAACCATTTAAATTTTGACATCTTTTTTAATTTATAATTTCTCATATTTTTTAAATACTTCCTTTATATACTTATTATTTGGTCTAACTCTTCTTGAAAGTTATTTAGAGTCTTTTCGTACATCTTTTCAAAATTATTAATTATTTTTTTAGAATTATTAACAATCATAGAAAAAGAATCTTCAATTTCTTGAAAATCCTTATTTTTACTCCACGCATATAAATAATTAGCTGATGAATCATTTGTATCAATACCTAAATGTTTTGAAACAACATAAGCAATTGATTCGGCTTCAGTTTCATATTTATCACGATGGTCTTTATACTCTTGATTATTGTAAGTTAAATGTTGATGAGATAAAGCATGAGCATATTCATGAATCAATACTTTTAATTTCATATCAGTACCAAGAGTATCAAGTATTACTATTAGTTTATCTTTATGATTACAATAACCTTTAGCACCATTTTCTATTTTATCCGTAAAACTGACTTTAAAACCATCTCTATAAATTGCCTTAACAAAAGTTTCAGTCATAATTGTTCTATCTTCTTTACTACCAGTCGGATATAACTCCTTATTTATTTCATCAAGTGGCATAGTTGTTTGACTTGCATCAAATATATGCCCAATTCTAAAATTACCAAGCATCTCTTTATACAAAGTTACATCCTTGTTATTTGGATCTTTTAACATTTCATTTTCTTCTGAACTTAATTCAGTAGAATATTTTAATTTACTCGTTCCATCTAACTGCTTAACACTTATTAGTTTGTAGAATGTTGGTATTATTATTTTTATACTTTTAGCACCTTTATTAACCATATATCCCATGTGACTATAAGTTCTTAAAGGAGCAACATAAGTTGCATCAGGACTTTGTGCATGTATAAGTAATTGATTATTAAAAGAATAATTATTGAATCTAGATATATTATCTAGAAACTTTTTAATATCACTTTCACTTTGAAACTTACTAATAGCATCTTTTTTTAAGTTATTTAATATTTCTTTTAATTCATCATTTAACTCATTCTTTTCCTTCTCATCTTTAGTTGTATTCAGTTTATAACTTAGTTCATTTACTTTTTTTAATTCTTCTTGTATATTCATTCCTCCTTATATTTTTATGTCATCTTTAATTAGATGATCATCTATATCAAAACCTAATTCATCATTGCCCATAAATGCATCAACTTTTTGTGCTATATTCCAATCTGGTGCTTCATATACTGAATATTCTTTATCTTCTATTAAAACTATTTTATTTGTTTTTTCTAAATCATTAAAGAAAGGTATATCATCTCTTTTGAATATCATCCCATAATAACCAGACTTTAAAACTATTTTTCTTTCTTCCATATTACTCCTAAATTTTAATGCCTGAATTAAATTCATAATTGTAATCTAATTCAGTATCAACAAACTCTCTTAATTTTTGTTGCATTCCTAACATTAAAGTTGTTTCATTAGTTAAATCCAAATCAGTCTTTTCAAATGTTATATTTTCATATTCGTCATTATCTACTTTTGAATACCTTAATCCAAACTCACCATCCAATATAATTAAATCAACGGCATATCCATCAGTCTTATTATATAGAGTTGCTAAATCGTGATAATCCTCATAATCCAAATCTTTTGCATCCATTGATATTCTTTGAATATCATGAATTGATTTATTAGTATTAAAAATTATTTCCGTTGTAGTATTAAAACTTATAGCGAAGTTTTTCTTTAATATCCTATAAGTTGATTCAACTGCACTCTCTATATCCTTATAATACTTAACAGCCTTATATGCTTTTTCATCAAACATATTCTTTTCATCTATACAAGTATTATCTGCAACTATAACCATAACATCATCAGTGTTTCGACATTCACAAGTCCATATATTTAATTCATTATAATTAGTATATAGTTTTAATACTAACCCTTGTTCTCTACAATTGTTAAAAACTCCATAGTATCCATCAATACTAGCATTATCTAAACTTTTTTCTAACTTATTAAAGAAATCTTCACTTACTGAAAACGATTTATTTATTTCAAACTTTGTTCCTAAATATTTATTGTCTATAATTATTCCTCCTTTTCTTCGATACATGAACATCTACCTGATATCACACAAGCAGAGTATAAAAAAAGAACCAATACTACTATTAGTCCTATAATAAAAATTATCATTTTAATTTCTCCAAATCTATTTTTTTATGTAATATCAACTAGCTCCTCATTTTCTTTCTCTTTTGCTTTTCTATATTCATCAAGATTAAAACATTCAATCTGATATTCTTTTTCCTTTTTAGGCAAACTTACTTCTTTAATATTAAAACCATATTCCTTAATGGGTTTAAATTTTGATTTAATAGGATGCATCCTTCCTTTTAAATATAGTCCCTCACCAAACTTGAATTTCATTAATTCATCAGGCATTAATAATTCTCTACCAATTAGTGATTTATCATTAGATAAATTATAATCTAATTGTTCTAAACGAGTAGAAGTAGACACTCTACTAGAAGAAATTGTATATTTGCCGAGTCTAGCTGATATTTCCTTTGCACTTTCATTATCATTTGTTAATAAATAAATTAAATTAGTATTTGATTTAATAGTACCAGCTGATTCCTTATAAGTTTCTTTTAACTGATCAAAGTCTTGAATCGTAAGATAAAATCTTATATTACGACTTCTTGAAACAGTAATTTTGTTGGACATCGATTTTATAGGTGGCATATTGGCAAATTCATCAAGGATAAAATTAACTCTAATTGGCATTCTAGCATCTTTCATTGATTGAGCAGTATTTACCAAAGCTTGATAACACTGGTCGATAAACAAACTTGCAAGTTCATGTCGTGATTCTTTTTCATCAGGTATTATTAAAAATACTGCTGTTTTTTCTTTTCCGATATCATCTAATTCAAAATCAGTTCTACTTGTTAAATTGGCAATTCCTGTATCACTAAACATTTTAATTATAGTTGCTAAAACCGAAAATAGAGTAGCTCTTGTTTCTCCTTTAGCAAATGAACCTGTTGCATAAGAATTTTTAGCAATGTTACCAAAGGGCTTTTGTTGAAAATATAAATCAAGTGAATTTTGTCTATCAATAGTTTTTGCTCCATGTTCTACAAGTAAGGTATATATTGAATATAAGTTTACTTGTTCTTCTTTTGGAGCATCTTCTATCAAAGCATAGCAAAGTGCCGTTAATACTGAATTAGCAGATTTTTCCCAGTACATATCTTTACTAGATAAATTTTTAGTAAGAGATCTAGAAAAGTTTTCAATTAAATCTCCAGCATTATCAATATCTCCATCTTTATAATATTTATAGGGTAGATGTAGTGGATTCCAGCCATCAGATGCAAGAGCATCTCTCAAATTAATTATTTTAATTTTATAACCCTTACTTTTTAAATAATTGAAAGTAGTAGAATATAATTCTCCTTTTGTATCATTAATGACCATTGATTCACCAGCACAAGCAAGATTAAATATTAAAGGCATTATAGTACAAATTGTTTTACCACTACCTGTTGAACCTATAATTAGAGTATGCTCACTTGAATCATCATAATATAATTTGTCATTTAAAAAGGTTACAGGAACGCCACCACTTTTTGTAGTTGAACCTATAATCCATGATTTAAACTTATCTTTTATTTCTTTTTTAGTAGCCCATCTAGAACTACCATATTCAAAACTGCCATCTTCTTTAGGCATTTTCTTTTTCAGTTTATTTAATTTTAATTTAAATTCCTTATCATATTTTAGAACAAATAATATCATTAACGATGATAAAAGAATTGTTCCGAATAGTAAACTAAAATCTAATTTTGTAATTGTGTAGAATATATTTATATTCCATTTTAAAATAATATTATCTTGTATAATTTTTGTTAAGTTATAGCAAATGTTTGCTGATAACATAAATTCAACAATATAAATAATAATATAATTTATAATTTTTTTTATTTTAATACTATTTAATTAAATTCCTCCCTCATTAAAAAAGACTGATATTACTACCAATCTTCTATCCTACAAATTGTAATTTATGATTTACTTATTACTTTTTTCTGTCAACTTTTTTGTTTACACTATTGCTAATAATATAGAAATTTGAAATATAGCTACTGATAAAATTCTTATTTTCCATTTTCAAATTTT
>JAQUFX010000060.1 GCA_028684435.1 Bacilli bacterium | reverse complement strand
CTTTTTAATTTTATTTGTAGTATTATAATTCATAGATATATATTCCTTTCTTATTTGTACTAATTTAAGTATACAGGAATATATATCTTTTTTTATTTTTTGTTGCACTTCAAATTTAAATTAACAAATTGAATGGAATTTAATAATTAAAAAGTCAAGTGCAACAATTAAGAAATATAAAATATAATTAAATTAGTAATAATTCTTGATGGAACATTTCACTTGGAGTGTTCCATTTTAATATTTTTCTAGGATAATTGTTCATCCAAATAGATATCTTATTTATATCTTCTTGAGTATAATTATCAATAGAAGTACCTTTCTTAATAAAATATCTAATTAAACTGTTATGTTTTTCATTGGTGCCTTTTTCGCAAGAGGCATATGGATGACAAAAATAGAATTTAACTTTTGTTTTACTAATAACATCTTTAAAACCAGAAAATTCAGAACCATTGTCAGTAGTTAAAGATTTGATATGAGGGTATTGATTGATAATGTCTATAAGAGTATTAGTAACTTCTTCTTTGGATTTAGTATTTAATTTTCTTATAATTTCATATCTAGTTTTTCTTTCGGTTAAAGTAAGAAGACAAGCATGTTTACCTTTCCTTTTACTAATAACAGTATCAATTTCGAAATGGCCATATTCTTGCCGACTATTAATAAAATCTGGCCGCAACTCAATACTGTAATCTTTTTTGCTAATAGGAACTAAATGTTTATAAGATAATCTTTTTTCCTTATTTAACTTCATTCTACGCATATCTTTTAACTGGACATCTAAAACATTATTTCTAATAGCTAAATAAATAGAAGGAGTAGAGATACTAGTCATGCCATCAAGCAAATAAAGTTCGTGTTTATTAATATAATTAGAAATAGTATCTGGCATCCACTTATCAATCAAGATTTTATCTTCAATATATTTCTTTAATATAGGAAATCTTTCAACAATATAAGAACATTTAGAAAAACTTCTTTTGTAAAGATAATCATTATGAGCAGACTGAGCAGAATAAGGCAAGTTTTGAATTATTCCTGATCTAATGTTTATTTTAGATTTAATTCTATTTCTAAGTTCTCTAGAAATAGTTGATTTATGAAAACCAATGAAATTAGCAATATAAGTGCAACTTTTATTTTGTGAATAAAGAATTTCAATTTTAATTCGATCCTCTTTATTAAGATGTTTGTATGGCTTTTTAATTTTATTTGTAGTATTATAATTCATAGATATATATTCCTTTCTTATTTGTACTAATTTAAGTATACAGGAATATATATCATTTTTTATTTTTTGTTGCACTTCAAATTTAAATTAACATTTTAAAAGTAAATTGTTTTTTAAATATTCTTATGGTAAAATTATATTATTAATAGGAGAATGATATATGAAAAAATTAAAAAATAAAAACGGATATATCACTATCATAATTTCCGGCTTATGTTTAATTGGAACTTTTATGTTATATAAGTATTTAAAATTTGATGATGTTTTTTGTGTAATTTTAATGATATTTTCCTTAATAATCGCAGTCTATGGTATCTTTCAAATCATTAGAGATACTTATAATAATTAGGTGATAATATGTTTAAGAAAGCAATTGATATTGGTTCTAGTTATACTAGACCTCTTTTAACTGGAAAAGTTTTATATAATGATCGAAAAATAATCAATTTTATTAATACTTTGATCATCTTAAATAAAGATGGTGATGTCCTAACTTCTGCTCGAGTAGCCGATCTTTTTCTAATAAGTACTGATACTAATGAAGTATTTAATCCTATTATTAAAGAAATGAAAGGATTAAAGAAAAAAGATGTTGAAAAGTTAGAAAAAAAATATGGTATAAAAGATAACACCGTAATTAGCCTTCATAATATAATAGTTCAAATAACTTCTAACGTAAACAATTTAACGATTATTAAACATCCTTATCTTGATTTGGCAATTATAAGATTTAAATCTATTAATAAAAACGAATTTAATAATTTTCCAATTTTTAATACTAAAGATAAAGGAATTGGTACATCAATATGTCATTTAGGATTTGCCTTTCCTAATTATGATGCATTTTCTTATGATAAAGAAAATGAAAAAATCATTGTAACTAATAAAATGATGAATTTTCCTTTGTTTCCGTTAAATGGGGTTATTACCAGAAATATTATTGATTCAAATGGACTTATTACCATGTTTGAAACAAGTATACCTTGTTTACCAGGTCAAAATGGAGGACCGGTATTAAATATTAACGGTGAAATTATCGGTTTATTAATTGATAATAAAAAAATAGTAGATCAAGAAAATCCTGATATAATTATGAATTTAGGAAATGCAATAAGTTCTAGTGTAATAATTAATTTTTTAGAAAACCAAAATATTCCAGTAGCGAAAAATAATTAAAAATGATATAATAATCAAAGGATGTGGTAGTATGTGTTTAGATGAAAATACAATAAAGGTATTAAGTTATGTTTTTCTTATATTAGGATTTCTTTTATTATTATTCCTTTTCTTTTATTTCTTTTATAATAAAAAGAAAAAAAAGAAATTAGGATATTACTTATTGGTATTTATTTTTATTATTTTAATATTCTATTTTAGAGGTGAAATAATGAATATCGATATATGTAAATCTGATAAAAAAGCTAATAATGTTACTACTACAAAAGCAATGCCAGCTTCTAATAGTGATAATTATGCTGGAAAAACGTCTAAAGGCTATATAATAGAAAAAAAAGATGGAGCTTATTTTATTGATGATTATTTAATTATAAATAAATCTTATGCTTTGAGTAAAGATTTTATACCCGAAAATACATACGAAAAAATAGCTGATGAAATATGTACAACTTGTATTGACAAAGAAGCTTATGAAAAATGGTTAAATATGAAGAATGATGCAGCCGCAATTAATCTTAATATATATATAGCTAGTGGATATCGTTCTTTTGAGTATCAAAAGGGTTTATATGAAAAAAATGTAAATAAAGATGGGGATTTTGCAAATAAATATTCAGCAAAAGCAGGTCACTCTGAGCATCAAAGTGGTTTGGCTATTGATTTGAATTCTGTTGATGCTTCTTTTGCAGCGACAGATGAAGGAAAATGGGTTAATGAAAACGCCTATCTTTATGGCTTTATTATAAGATATCCTAAAGAAAAAGGACAAATAACTGGTTACAAATGTGAACCATGGCATTTAAGATATGTTGGATTAGATTTGGCCGAAAAATTATATAATGATGGTAAATGGATTACAATGGAAGAATATTTTGGTATTAATTCTAAATATAAATAGAATGAATATGGAAAAAACTTTATTAAAAGATTATCTACTTGAAATTAAAGCCTTACAAGTAGCTGATTATAAAAAAGCATTAGAAAATGATTTTAAAACTAAGAAAGATTGGTTTAATTATATAATAAAACAAGAGAATGATGAAATAGCAAATGCTATAATAAGCTTATCTAATCGATATAAAATTCCTTTAGAAAGAGCCGCTAATGATTTTGACTCATCAATGATAATGAGAGTTGGTAAAATAATTCAAAATAACACTAAAACAAGAAAATAATATAGTGTTATTTTTTTACCGTGATATAATTTATCTATAGGTGATAATATGAATATAATTAAATATATTGATTATAATGTTATTTTTATTG